>JBLHNX010000014.1:0-18051 GCA_047622125.1 Paracoccaceae bacterium
AATCCAGCCGCGAAGTGCGCATTTTCAAAGACCTGCGTGGCCAGATCGAAGGGCGCGATGTGCTGGTTGTCGAAGACATTATCGACACGGGCCACACGCTGGCGCATGTAACGGATTACCTGCTCACGAAAAAACCTACGCGCCTGAAATCAATTGCCCTGCTGGATAAACCCACGCGGCGCGAAGTTGACTATAAAGCCGACTGGTTAGGCTTTGAAATTCCAGACGAATTTGTGGTGGGCTATGGCATTGACTACGCCCAACGCAATCGCAACCTGCCCTTTATCGGCAAGGTCCGGTTCATAGATGCGTGAACTGCGCCACCTGGTGCGCATGGCCCGTTTGGCCAAACGCCCGCCCAGTGAAAAGCGGGTCATTTTGGTGCTATCGATCATCGTGATTTGTCTGGTGATCGCTGGGGTCGAACGGTGGATCGGCTTTCCCGACTGGATGTCCCTTCCCCTCAGCAATCGACCACGGATTATGTAGCTTGGGTTAATTACCCAGCTTTTTCATCCGGTTTTCCCGCAACCGCGCGAAATCATCACCTGCATGATAGCTGGACCGCGTTAGTGGCGTGGCCGAGACCATCAAGAACCCTTTGTTATAGGCGGTCTTTTCATAGGTCTTGAATTCCTCGGGCGTCACAAACCGATCTACCGCGTGGTGTTTCGGGGTTGGCTGCAAGTATTGGCCGATCGTCAGGAAATCGATGTCGGCGGCGCGCATGTCTTCCATGACTTGGGTCACGCCCTGTTTGTCTTCGCCAAGGCCAACCATAATGCCCGATTTTGTAAACATGGTCGGGTCAAGTTCCTTGACGCGCTGCAACAGGCGCAGCGAATGAAAATAGCGCGCGCCGGGGCGTACTTCGGGGTAAAGACCGGGCACGGTTTCAAGGTTGTGGTTGAACACATCGGGGCGCGCTTCAACGACGATTTCCAGAACCTTTGGATCGCAGCGAATAAAGTCAGGCGTCAGGATTTCGATCGTCGTGGCTGGCGCTTGTTTGCGGATCGCGCGGATCGTCTGGGCAAAATGTTCCGCCCCGCCATCCAGCACATCATCGCGGTCCACGGATGTGATGACCACATGTTTCAAGCCCAGCTTTTTGACCGCATCAGCGACACGACCGGGTTCAAAAATATCCAGATCCTCGGGCGGTTTACCCGTCGCGATATTACAGAACGTGCAGGCCCGCGTGCAGACCTCGCCCATGATCATCATCGTTGCGTGGCCTTGCGACCAACATTCGCCCACATTGGGGCAACCCGCTTCTTCGCAGACAGTCGTCAGCTTGTTTTCACGCATGATTTTGGCGGTTTGGGCATAGCCCGCACCCCCAGGAGCCTTGACCCTGATCCAGTCAGGTTTCTTGGGCTGCGCATTATCCGGGCGGCGCTGCTTTTCAGGGTGGCGCTGTGCCGGAATTTTCAGATCACGCATATCGAGGCTCCTCCCACGTCAACGTCTGCTTTATTTACACTAGGACAGTTACGCGGCAAGCCCAAGAGGCACAATGCCGCCATGCGCCCCGTGCAATCCCCGTGCAATCCCCGTGCAATCATCGTGCAATCATCGTGCAATCATCGACCGCGCCTTGGGTCAGTGTGACCTGATCAGCACTACCTGCGGGGATGGTGTTCGCGCCGCGCGCACCGCGCTTGGCTAGGCTTTGCAGCAATCAGGATGTGACAGGGCGCCCCAGTGGCGCCCTGTTTCGTTTTGGCGCATAGTCGAAGCGCAGCTAAGGAACTTATCGATGCCGATTGATTGGACAACCCACCGTCGCGACATGCACAAACAAACGCCGGTGCAAGAATATCTGCGCCAGATCGTCTATGGCGGCAACGACGGGATTGTCACGACCTTTGCGATTGTTGCGGGTTTCGCAGGTGCTGGCGGTGATGGCGTGGCACAAATCGGCGGTTTGGCGGTGCTTGTGTTTGGACTGGCGAACCTTTTCGCCGATGGCGTGTCGATGGGACTAGGAGAATTCCTGTCAGGGCGCGCCGCGCGCGATATGTATCATGCGCGCCGCGCCACTGAACTGCGCGCCCTGCGCGATGATCCTGCACAGGAATTACACGAATTACAGCAAATCCTGCAAGAACGCGGCCTGCCAGCCGACACGGCAGCCCAGACCGCCGCCGCCCTCGGGGATCACCCCGAAGCAGTGGCCGATCTGATGATGACCTATGAGTTCGGTCAGCCCGACCCGCGTGACGACACGCCCGCGATCAATGGCAGTTTTACGTTCCTGTCGTTTGTGGTCTTCGGCGTGGTCCCGCTGGTGCCATATTTCATCCTCGCGCCAACCCGCACGACATTCTGGATATCTGTCACGGCCACGCTTGCTGCGCTGGCGGCCCTTGGGTCGCTGCGCTGGAGCGCCACCGGCGAGCGATTGGCACGCACCCTAACCGAAACGATGGCCGTGGGAATCATCTGTGCCGCCGTGGCGTTTTTCGTCGGCTGGCTGGTCGGCGGCTAACCGATCATCGCCCCCGCATGTCCCAAGGAGTGGTAATGCACCCGCAAGCGTTGCAAGGCGATCCGCAGCACGATCTTGCCCGAGCGCGCCGACCAACCCATGTGCTTTTCCGTGGTTTCCATCCCCTCAAGGAAACAGCAGCACCGCAAGGCAATATCGGCCAAACCGGGGCCAAGATCGGCCAGGGCTGCCTTAACGCGGGCATCAGCCGCAGCGGGTGAATTGCCCGACATGCCAGTCGCTCTTGGGCGATCCGTGCCTGCCGTCAGGAAACTATCCCAGTCTTGGGTGACGCGCGGCCCCATCTGGGCAAGTTCGAAATCCTCGCGCAGGCGTTCACCGGCGCGCACCAGATCACTGGACAAAAACGGTTTGCCGGCTTTGTCGCGCCGCCGCGCCAATCCATTGAGCGGGCTTTCCGCAGGGGCAATCGGGCTGCGCATCCCGCCCGAGGCCGCATGATCAAACGACGCCGCAGTTTCACCCATTCCGGTGGCGCGGTTTTCTTCGCGCGCCATAAAGCCGCGCAACGCATTGCGCCCCGCCGCCGTCACACGGTATTTAACCACACGCGCATCGGGACAATCGGTCACAATCCAGTCGTTCAGCGCAAGCGCTTGCGCCACGTCCTGCCCGACAACAGCCGTACGGGTCGTGCTGCCATCCGGCGCGTCACGCGCGACAACGGCCATTTCCATGTCTTGGGCCACGGCCAAGACGGCACCGGTTTCCACAAGACGGCGCAGCGCGCGGTTGCACTCTGCGGCGATGCGATCGTGTTCTAGGTTTTCTTGTGTGCGAGGGTGGCTGCGGGAATGGGTCATCTGGCAAGGCTCCTGTCGATGTTGCGTCGGGTCTGCCTTGTTCAAATCGGTCAGTGCACGCAGCGCCGCGTCGACCAACGGGTCGTCACGCCGGTTTTCAATCCGGCGCACCTGTCGCAGCACGGTGCTAGCATGGCAATCTGCGGCGCGGGCAAGTGCACGAATTGATGCGCCCGCAGCGGTATGGTCAATATAATGGCGCACGGGTTGCGGCACCCAGTCGGGCATCCCCCGCGCGGTGTGAAGAAAAAGTTCAGACCGCATTTTATCCCCATGACGCGCGCATTTCGTGTCACACGCTTTCGCAAGTTATCAACAACCTAAGATTGCAATTGTTTCCGATTTGTTAACAATGAGCAGTTTGGTCATCATTGTTTCTAAATGATAAACAATCCTAACGCCTGCGTTCTTAACTATTTGTCCACACGCAACACCCGCATAGGTTGTGCAATTGTCCACAGATTGGAAACAAAGGGATGATGTAAATGTTGGACGTTTTGGGGATGATCGGTGCGCTGGAGCGCCCGAAACTATTGGTCAATGCAGCGCGCCACGGGGTTGATGAGTATGATCGCGAACGGCATTTGCGCCGCGTGTTACGCGCCGAACACCTGCCACGCCCCGCCGAGGCCATAATGGCGCTGCTCGACCTCGAATCGGCGATGGATGCGCAGCGCGTCGCCAAACAGGCCGAATATGGCATCGCGCGCCATGTTGATCTGTTGATCGCCCTTATGGGCGAGGCCCGCATTGTCCGCGCGACCTCGCGTCCGGTGCCTGTGCAACTCGTGCCACAGGCTGACCGGGTTACATAAAGCTGTCGGGCATCGCGGCTTTTTTCGCGTCAACATAGGCCAAAAGCGCAGCATGGATTTCAGGATCAAGGGTGGGCTGCTGGTAGGTATCGACCAGCTTTTGCACGCGGATACTGGCAAGCGCCTGCGTATCGCGCGCGCCCTCCTCGTCCCATGTCTCGAAGGGTTTGTAATCAAACAGATCTGAGCGCCAGAATGCCGTTTTGAAGTTCGCATGCGTGTGGGCACAACCAAGATAATGCCCGCCCGGCCCGACTTCGCGGATCGCGTCCAGCGCTTGGGCGTCCTCGGACATATCGACGCCTTTGGCCAGATGATGCAGCGTGCCCAACTGGTCGGCATCCATCACGAACTTCTCAAAGCTGGCAACAAGGCCGCCTTCGAGCCAGCCGCAAGCATGCAGCATGAAATTCACACCCGCGAGCAGGCCCATATTCAGGCTGTTGGCGGTTTCATAAGCGGCCTGCGCATCCGGCAGCTTTGATCCGCAAAACGATCCCGCACTGCGATAAGGCAGCCCTAAACGGCGGGCCAACTGACCAACGCCATAGGTAATATGTGCCGCCTCGGGCGTGCCAAAGGTCGGCGCGCCACTGTTCATGTCGATCGAGGTAACAAATGCCCCCATGATCACCGGCGCACCGGCGCGGATCAGCTGGCTATAGGCAACGCCGGCCAGTACTTCGGCAAGCACCTGCGTTAGCGTGCCAGCAACGGATACTGGTGCCATGGCCCCGCCGACGATAAACGGCGAAATGATGCAGGCTTGATTATGGGCGGCATAAATCTCTAAGGCGCCCATCATCGTCGAATCAAACGTCATCGGCGAGTTGATGTTGATCAGGTTCACCAAAACGGTGTTGTCGCGCACGAAGTCTTTGCCAAACAGGATCTCGCACATCTCGATGCTGTCTTGGGCGCGTTCGGGTTCGGTCACAGACCCCATGAACGGCTTATCCGACAGCGTCATATGCGCCAGCAACATGTCCAGATGCCGCTTGTTCACGGGCACATCGGTGGGTTCGCACACCGTGCCGCCCGAATGGTGCAGCCATTTCGACATATAGCCGAGTTTTACGAATTTTTGAAAATCGGCGATGGTAGCATAGCGACGCCCGCCCTCGGCATCGCGCACAAATGGCGGGCCGTAAACCGGCGCAAGCACAAGGTTCTTACCGCCAATTTCAACCGAGCGTTCCGGATTACGGGCATGTTGCGTAAAGGTCGCGGGGGCGGTTTCGCACAGTTTGCGCGCTAAACCCTTGGGAATACGCACACGCTCGCCTGTCACTTCGGCACCAGCCGCCTTCCAACGTTCAAGTGCGGCGGGGTTGTCGACAAAGGCCACACCGATTTCTTCCAAAATCTGTTCGGCGTTGGCTTGGATCACATCCAAGGCCTCTTCCGACAGGATTTCATAATTGGGGATATTGCGCTGGATATACTTGGCCGTTTCAACCGACACAGCCGTACGTTCGGCGCGCCGTGCGGCCCCGCCGCCCCCGCGTCCACGCCGCGGTGGGGTGGCTGTTTGTGCTGTTTCGTCGGTCATGGCGATCACCCAATAAGAATCTGTTGCCCTGAAATCTACACGCGCGCGCGGGCCGCCCTGCGGGGGTTTGCGGCGCATGGGGCGCAAAAGCGACATTGCGCAAGGTCGGAGCATCTTGCGCACACCCGCTGACCGATTTACGAGGCGTTATGGATAATCTCAATCACGACCGCCTTCTTATCATCGACTTTGGTAGCCAAGTGACGCAGCTGATCGCGCGCCGACTGCGCGAACTCAACGTCTATTGCGAAATTCACCCCTATCAGAACATCACAGATGCGTTTCTGACGGACTTTGCGCCCAAGGCGGTGATATTTTCCGGTGGCCCCGCAAGCGTGATTGACGACAAGTCGCCCCGCCCACCCGCAAGCGTGTTTGACCTTGGCGTGCCGATCCTTGGGATTTGTTACGGCCAACAGGTGATGATGCAAATGTTGGGCGGCACGGTTGAACGTGGCCATGGCACCGCCGAATTTGGCCGCGCTTATGTTACGCCTGACGCGCAACGCATTGATTTGTTGAACGGCTGGTTCCTTGAGGGGCGCGAGCAGGTCTGGATGAGCCACGGCGACCACGTGTCCGCCATAGCCCCCGGATTTGAGGTCTACGGCACATCACCCAACGCGCCCTTTGCGATCACCGCCGATCTGGAGCGTCATTTTTACGCCGTGCAGTTCCACCCCGAGGTGCATCACACCCCCAACGGCGCGACTTTGTATGAAAACTTCATCCGCGACGCGGGCTTTACCGGCGACTGGACCATGGGTGCCTACCGCGAAGAAGCGATCCGCAAAATTCGCGACGAAGTGGGCGACAAAAAGGTCATCTGCGGGTTGTCGGGTGGCGTCGATAGTTCCGTGGCCGCCGTGCTATTGCACGAAGCGATCGGTGATCAGCTGACTTGTGTGTTTGTCGATCACGGGTTGCTGCGCCTCAACGAGGCCGAAGAAGTCGTCACGATGTTTCGCGATCACTACAACATGCCTCTGATCCACGCGGACGAACAAGACTTGTTTCTTGGCGAACTCGACGGTCAAAGCGATCCCGAAACCAAGCGCAAGATCATTGGCCGCCTGTTCATCGACGTGTTCCAGAAGTATGCCAACGAAATCGACGGCGCAGAATTTCTGGCGCAGGGCACGCTTTATCCCGATGTGATTGAATCCGTGTCATTTTCCGGTGGTCCGTCGGTGACGATCAAGTCGCACCATAACGTCGGTGGCCTGCCAGAAAAGATGGGCATGAAGCTGATCGAACCGCTGCGCGAACTATTCAAAGACGAGGTGCGCGCACTGGGCCACGAATTGGGCCTGCCTGCATCATTCATTGGCCGCCATCCGTTCCCCGGTCCGGGTTTGGCAATCCGCTGCCCTGGTGAGATTACCCTCGAAAAACTGGCGATTCTGCGCAAGGCTGATGCGGTTTATATCGACCAGATTCGCAAGCACGGGCTTTACGATGAAATCTGGCAAGCTTTCGTGGCAATCTTGCCGGTTCGCACGGTTGGCGTGATGGGCGATAGCCGCACCTATGATTTCGCCTGTGCCCTACGCGCGGTGACGTCTGTCGATGGGATGACGGCGGATTACTATCCGTTCACCCATGATTTCCTTGGTGAAACCGCCACGCGGATCATCAACGAAGTGCAGGGCATCAATCGCGTGACCTACGATATCACCAGCAAACCTCCCGGCACGATTGAGTGGGAGTAAACCGCTTACGGCTTGGTTTGCCGTAAGTATCGCCAGCCATGCACGAAAACCGATCACGCCTAACAACCTGTCCCATTTGGCAGGCTCAAATCGCCATTTTTGCATGTTAAACCGCTGATAAGGTTTACTTTACACGATTTCTAAGGTTATTTTTCAAACTCCGATATTTTGCCAATGCGCATATTTCGATGTCACGACTGTGAGCACTTGATGCGGATGACCGGCAAGCGTTGCGGCAAGTGTCATGTTGAAAAACTGTTCTACCAACGCCTTAGCACCTATGTCGCGGTGTTTGCCGGTATTCTTTTTCTCGCCTTTCTTACGTTTGCCTTTAACTAGGCCGCGCGCTGTGCAAAATCGGTCAAACAGGTCGTGAGGCACCAAATGTCGTCAACACTCCGCGCAGCAATATGGATGACCGGTGCAATCGCGTCGTTTACGGCCATGGCCATAGCCGGTCGCGCCGTAAGTTTTGATCTCGATACATTCGAGATCATGACCTACCGCAGCCTGTTTGGCCTGACGATTGTGCTGATCGTGGCGCGGTCTGCCGGTACCTTGCCCCAGATTTCACGCCGCCATCTTGGCATACATCTGATTCGCAACATGGCGCATTTCTCGGGGCAGAATCTGTGGTTCTTTGCGCTGACCGTCATTCCACTTGCACAGGTTTTCGCGCTGGAATTCACCACGCCGCTTTGGGTGATCATGCTTTCGCCGCTGTTGCTGGGGGAACGGCTGACACGGATCGGAGTGATTGCGGCACTGATCGGCTTTGTCGGCATCCTGATTGTCGCGCAACCCGGTGCTACGCCATTGAATGCAGGGCTGATTGCGGCCGCACTTTGCGCGATCGGGTTTGCTGTGACGGCGATCCTGACGCGGCGATTGACCCGCACGGAATCGATCACTTGCATCCTGTTCTATCTCACTGCGATGCAGGCCGTCTTTGGGCTGATTTGTGCTGGATATGACGGTGATATTGCGCTGCCCTCGGCGCAAACCCTGCCCTGGCTTGTGCTGATCGGTTGCGCTGGGCTACTGGCGCACTTCTGCCTGACGTCGGCGTTGCGGATTGCCCCTGCCAGCGTTGTGATGCCAATCGATTTTGCACGCCTGCCGGTGATTGCTGTGGTTGGCGCGTTGTTTTACAGCGAGGCGCTTGATCCGATGATTTTCGTCGGCGCAGTACTGATTTTCACTGGAAATTACCTCAATATCCGCTTTGGCCAGCCCCCGGCACCCCTCGCAACCCAAAAGTAACGCTACGGCGCGAAGAAGACTTTGACGTTGCGTCAGGAATTGACCGATTACTTCAGCGTTCTACTGGGTGGCGTCAGGGACGAGGATTGCGCGACCGCAGCGCATTACACAGGGAAGAGATAATGAACAAGTTTATGACAGCAGGCGCAGCCCTGCTTGCCACCACCACAATGGTATCCGCAGGCGGCATCGACCGGTCTGGTCAGCCTATCACCGCCATCTTTGAAGACGGCAACTATGTCGAGCTGAGCTTTGGGTCGGTTTCACCGAGCATCAGTGGCACACTTGCCGGCAACCCCTCGGGCAATATTGGGGTCGATTACACCCAGTTGGGCTTTGCAATGAAGACCGACCTAACGGATGCTTTTTCAGTTGCATTGATAATTGACCAACCCTTTGGTGCGAATGTCGCGTATCCGACTGGTACCGGCTATGCGCTCGCGGGCCTAAGCGCCGAGGTGACTACGACCGGAACGACGGTTCTTGGTCGCTACAAGATCAATGATCGCTTTAGTGTCCATGGTGGTGCGCGCATGGTAACTGCGAGTGGCCAATACGACGCTGGCCCAGCAGGCGGCGGCTATAATTCAACTTATTCAAGCGATAGCGCGACTGGCTATGTTATCGGTGGTGCTTACGAACGACCCGATATCGCAATGCGCATTGCAGTGACTTACTCAAGCGCGCTTGACTTCGTGCTGGATGGCGCGCCTGGCGGCGACCTGACAACAACTATGCCAGAATCTGTGAACTTGGATTTCCAAACCGGAATCGCTGCAGACACGCTGCTGTTTGGTTCCATACGTTGGGCAGCATGGGACGGCGTTGTTATTAATGACAACAGCCCCCATCCTGCTGCTGGCGATCTTGTCGCATACACCGCTGATGTCATCACATATAACATCGGTGTTGGTCGCCGCTTCTCGGACAGCTTCTCGGGGTCGATCGCTATTGGCCACGAAGCCAGCGCTGGCACACCAACCGGTAACCTTGGGCCGACTGATGGTTATACCAGCGTTCAGGTCGGTGGCGCCTACAACTTTGGCAACGGCCTCGAAGTGTCGGGCGGCGTGCGCTATATTTGGATCGGCGATGCGACAACTACAATCGGCGCGAATTTTAGCGGCAACACAGCGACCGCAGTTGGCCTAAAGATGGCTTACAACTTCTAAGCCGATCACAAAACCACACAACATCAGCCCCGCCTTCACCGGCGGGGCTTTTTCGTTGCAGGGCTGGGGTGCGCGCGCTACCTAAACGTCATGATTTACAAAACCGCATCAGATTGGTTGGCCGCTCCGCAAAAACGCGTGCTGTTTTTTGGCATGTCCGGCCTTGGCAAAACCCATGTGTCCAACATGCTACGGACCAGCGGTGACTGGTTTCACTACTCGGTCGATTACCGGATCGGCACGCGGTATATGGGCGAGCTGATCGCCGATAACGCGAAACGCGAGGCGATGCAGGTGCCGTTCCTGCGCGATTTGTTATTAAGCGACAGCATCTATATCGGATCCAATATCACCTTTGATAACTTGTCGCCTGTCTCCAGCTATCTGGGAAAACCCGGCAATCGCGCGCTTGGTGGCTTGCCGATGGCCGAATTCACCCGCCGTCAGGGACAGTTTCAAGCCGCCGAAATGGCCGCGCTGAACGACACGCCGCATTTTATCGACCGCGCGCAGGCACTTTACGATTATCCGCATTTCATCTGCGATACTGGCGGGTCGATCTGTGAATGGGTGGACGGCAGCGATATCGATCCGCTGATGCAAATGCTGTCGCAAAACTGTCTGATGGTCTGGATCAAAGGATCAAAAGAGCACACCGCCGAACTGGTGCGCCGCTTTGACAAAGCACCCAAACCGATGGCCTATCGCCCTGATTTTCTAGCTGACTGCTGGGCAAAATATCTAAGCGAAAACAACATGTCAGAGGGTGATGTTAATCCTGATGATTTCATCCGCTGGACCTACGCGAGTGCTTTGGCCCACCGCCAGCCTTTATACGAGCGAATGTCGCGCTGGGGCGTCACCGTGAGCGCGCAGGATATTGCCAAAGTGGCCAATCCTGCCGATTTCGACGCCCTGATTGCCGACTCCATTTCGCAACAGGCCTAACAGCCAAAATCACCGAAAGCCGCACATGCCCATCAAGATTCCCGCCGATCTCCCCGCCTTTGATGTCCTCACCCGCGAGGGCGTGAACGTCATGTCCGAAGATCAGGCTGCCCATCAGGATATCCGCCCGCTGCGCATCGCCTTGCTGAACCTGATGCCCAAGAAAATCCAGACAGAGACCCAGTTTGCCCGCCTGATCGGCGCCACCTCGTTGCAGATCGAGCTTTCCCTGATCCGCATGAGCGAGCACGAGACCAAGAATACCACCGCCGAACATATGGAAGAATTCTATCGCCCGTTTTGCGAGGTGAAGAATGAACGCTTTGACGGGCTGATCATCACCGGCGCACCAATTGAACACTTGCCGTTCACTGACGTCACCTATTGGAACGAGTTGTGCGAAGTGTTTGCCTGGACCCAGACCAATGTGCACTCCACCTTTGGCGTATGCTGGGGCGGCATGGCTATGATAAACTATTTTCACGGCGTCAAAAAACACATGCTGGACTACAAGGCTTTTGGCTGTTTCCGCCATCATGTGACTGACCCGTCTTCGCCGTATTTACGGGGGTTTTCCGATGATTTCGTGATTCCTGTCAGTCGTTGGACCGAAATGCGCCATGCCGAAATTGATGCCGCTGAAGGCTTGCGTACTTTGATCACCAGCCCTGACGCGGGTCCCTGTCTGGTCGAAGACCCGGCGCATCGTGCGCTTTATATCTTTAACCACTTTGAATATGACAGCGGCACGCTCAAGGAAGAATACGATCGCGACGTGGCGACGGGTACGCCGATCAACGTGCCGCAAAACTATTACCCCGGCGATGACCCTACGAAACAGCCGCTAAACCGTTGGCGAAGTCACGCACATCTCCTATATGGAAATTGGCTGACGCAGGTTTATCAGTCCACACCTTATGATTTGAAAGAAATTGGCAGTTAAATTTACTCTTGCAGCTCTCGCCCTGTTGACCGCAGGCAAAGCATTCGTCGACCGGCGCGCCAAAGACCGCGAGGCGCAGGCGGAGACCGACTACCCGCCCGAGGGTGAATTGATCACCGTGGACGGGCGCCAAGTTCACTATGTGATGGAAGGGTCCGGCCCCGATCTGGTGTTGATCCACGGGGCCAGCGGCAACACCCGCGAATTTACCTTTGCGATGGTTGATCAGCTTAAGGACAATTACCGCGTCATCGTCTTTGATCGCCCCGGTCTGGGCTACACCGACCGCGTGCATCCGGACTTGGACGGGGTGTTCAACACCGCCGCCGAAAGCCCGGCAGATCAGGCGATCCTGCTACAGGCCGCCACTGCGCAACTGGGCGCGCCTAGACCCATCGTGCTGGGCCATTCATTTGGCGGGACAGTCGGCTTGGCTTGGGCGCTTGAGCGGCCCGACAACATTGCCGCATTGATCAATGTGTCCGGCCCGTCCAACCCCTGGCCCGGCAAGCTTAGCGCGCTTTACCGGATCAATGGCACGGCGATTGGCGGCGCGATCCTGCCGCCTCTGATCACGGCGTTCACCAACCAGAAACACATCGAAGACAACATCGCCAGTATCTTCACGCCGCAGGCCGCCCCCGAAGGTTACGCGCATTATGTCGGGCCAACCCTGACCACGCGTCGCGCGCCATTTCGCGCGAACGGACGGCAAGTGAACTCTATGCGTCCACACGTCGTTGAAATGTCCAAACGCTATGGCGAGATCACGGTCCCTGTTGAAATCATTCACGGGGATGCAGACCCGATTGTCCCGCTCGATATCCATTCGATCCCGCTGTCACGCCAAATCCCGCAGGCCCGCCTGACCGTGCTAAAGGGCATCGGCCATATGCCCCATCACGTAGCACCCGATGCCATTCTTGCAGCAATCGACCGTGCGGCGGTGGCCTCCGGATTGCGCTAGGACGCACGCGCCCTCATAGTAACCCCGAACCGAGCAGGAGATTGATATGGAACTGCCCTTTGACGGCGCGATAAGCCAGTACTTTGCTGATGACGCCCCGCAATCCGTGCGCGACGAAATCGCGGGTGCGAAAAAGGGCAAAATTCTAAGCACGGACTACCCCTATGAAAAACGCTGGAAAAGTGCCGATTACGAGGCCGCGCTGGCCGCCGTGCAGATCGAACTGGTCAAAATGAAAGCATGGGCGCGCGAAAGTGGTGCGCGCATTGCGATTGTATTCGAGGGACGTGACGCGGCTGGCAAAGGTGGCACGATCAAGCGGTTTCGCGAAAATCTGAACCCGCGCGGCGCGCGCGTGGTCGCCCTATCCAAACCGACCGAGGAAGAAGCCGGCCAATGGTATTTCCAACGCTATATCGAACACCTGCCAAGTGCGGGTGAAATCGTGTTCTTTGACCGCTCGTGGTATAACCGCGGCGTGGTTGAAGATGTGTTTGGCTTTTGCACCGACGAACAACGCGCCCACTGGTTCACCCAAGTCGTGCCCTTTGAGCAGATGCTGGTCGACGAGGGCATATTGGTCTTTAAAATCTGGCTGAACGTTGATCGCGCGGCGCAGTTGAAACGCTTTATGGATCGCGAGAAAGACCCGCTCAAACAATGGAAGCTGTCGTGGATTGACGTCGAGGGCCTGAAGAAATGGGATGACTACAGTGCGGCCATTGCAGAAACGCTGACCCGCACCCACACCGACACCACCCCTTGGATTATCGTGCGCAGTGACGACAAGCGCCGTGCGCGCGTGAATGCGATCCGCGCCGTGTTGTCCCAGATTGATTATGCCCGCAAAGACGCATCGGCCTTGGGCGCGGTTGATCCGCTGGTCGCTGGTGGCCCAGAACTTTGGTCTGCCAAGTGAGCAAAAAGGGCTATCATCACGGCAACCTGCGCGAGGCTTTGATCACGGCCGCCCTGCGGCTGATCGAAACCAAGGGCCCTACGGGATTTACCCTGTCGGAGGCCGCGCGCGAGGCGGGCGTGACGCCTGCCGCCGTTTATCGCCACTTTGAGGGCCGCGAAGACCTGATCGCCGAAGCCGCCCGACAGGGCTATGAAATTTTCGCCGACCTGCTGGACCATGCCTATGACAAAGGCCAGCCCTCTGCGCTGGCCGCGTTCGAAAGCACAGGGCGCGCCTATTTGGCATTCGCGCGCCGCTTTCCGGGGCATTACGTGGCGATGTTTGAATCCGGCATCAGCATCCAGCGCTCCCCGGCCCTGAACGCCGCCGCAACCCGTGCTTTGGGCGTGCTGGAAAAGGCCGCCGAAGACCTGAGCCAGCACATCCCTGCCGACAAACGTCCACCACCGCAGATGTTTTCAGCCCATATCTGGGCGCTATCGCATGGCGTGGTGGAATTGTTCGCACGCGGCAGCCCCGGCACCAAAAGCCCCTTCCCGCCCGAAGATTTGCTGGAAAGCGGGATCGGGATCTACCTGCGCGGATTGGGGCTGATCAAGCCGGACGAATAGGCCCACTTGTCTTTGCCTAGGCCGCTATAAAAAAGTCATCAGACTGGCTCAGCGCATTAAACAAACTACGGTATCCGTTTTGCGCCATAAGCTCACGGATTTTTTCGCGGTTTTCTGTATGATTATGTTCAATGCAAATGAACTTGAATTTGTAATCATCAAACGGAAAGCACGACAAAATATCTAACTCGCTGCCCTCGGTATCAACGGACAAAAAGTCGATGAACTTTGGTGCATCATGCTGTTTCAACAAATCCCCGAGAGTGACGGTCTCGACCAAAATTTCACGGCCATTTTTGCGGCGGTGCGCGTGCATATCAGAATTTACAAACGTTGCAATTGTAGACAGCAAGCCAAACTCGGCTGCAAGAAAGGTGATCGTTTCGCCCGATTTAGCCCAAACACAACGTGTGTCGATAATGCACTGTCTGTTTTTGCGCAGGCCATCATGATAGTCTGGCATTGGCTCAGATAAGATACCCGTCCAGCCGAATGATTTTTCCAGCAAATGCGTATTGCTAAGCATTACGCCATTGGCCGCGCCAAACTCCACGAAATAGCCGTCACGTTTAAATCCGCACAGCGCGAGAGCAATGATATCCTGTTTCAGCTGACCCCGTGAAACCGCGTCTCCCCCACCATTTTCTTGTAGAATAAGGTCTAGCAATTGGGTTGTTTCGGCTCTAGCCTCAACAAGCAATTGGGTTGTTGAGGCTCCGGCCTCAACAAGATCATTGTACTTGGACCGCCTGACAAATTTTTTGGAGGAAATTTTGGCAAAAGGATTTTTCACGTACAAGACACCTTAACACAGGAAAATGCTGTTGTTTATGCCGACATCACTAGCACCACCACTTGGAAAATAACTATCTAAATGACGCAACCCAAAGACATTTCCACCCTTCCCTAAACACAAAAAGGGCGCCCCGCTTGGGACGCCCTTTCCGAAAACCATGTCGCCAAGATTAGCGCTTGGCTATTCGTAAGGTCCAATATACCAAATTTAATCAATAGCTTACAGCGCCATGAAAAAACCTGCTAACTTTCTACTAACCAATGAATCGCTCGTAAATCCAATACAGCCCAAGCGCAGAACTGGTGGGCATGAACAACATAACAAAAAGCATGTGCACCATGTCGTCGTTGGGCATGTAGCTGCCATATGGCTCAAATAGAAAGACAAGCACTGCAACTGCCAGCACCCAAGCTACCGCACCAAAAATAGCTAATCGCCAACTTTTGGACAGCTTTTTAATGCCTCGCTCAACTACAATTGTCATACCACCGTCACCTGCGCTACTCACAGCATGTCCCTCTGCTTCAAGTCGCTCAGCACGTTCTTCTTCAAATTCTGACCAACGATTGCGTAGGTAGGAAAAATTAATGATTATCCACACAACGTTAAAAGAAAGCAGCGTTGTCAGCACAAGCGCCCACCTCCGCCGTTGCAGTGCCTTTGTTGCGCAAATAACCAGCAGCGCAACAAAGCCAGCAAAAAGCAGCACAGCGCGACCTTCACCCAACGTAGCAAAAAGCACTGCCAAAAATAGCAAACCGTTTCCCAACAACGTGCTAAGAATAAAGAAATAGCCCCACATAAACCCAAGCTTGCTTGGATTTTGATTTTCCCATTTTCTACCTTTCACCATCGCAAATACCAGCGAAACAACGGCAATTACTGCCATTGCAGAATAACCCGCAATCTCTAGTTCGCTAAACACCAGCTTCTCCCCAAAATCTGCTCGCCGTCCATTCCTCTACTCTCCCCTACTAGCCTTCTCGCATAGCTACCCCAACTGCAAATATAAACACAAGTTGCACGGGTAATGCGCTTTGCTCCAACAAATAATCGCCCTAACCGCCACCACCGCACCACGCCTTTGTTTCCAAAGCATAAATAACTGTGGAGACATACACATGAAGAACATTGAAGAGTTAAGACAGCAGCTTGAACAGGTTTTTGCACGCTACATGAAGCTGGACGACGACGAACAGCACACAGCGTTGGACATGACGGTTTTGATGCTGCGGCAAATGTTGCGCGAGCAAGGTGGCAGGCGACAGCGGCTGATTGAACTGGGCGGTGGCAAGCACGGCGGCGCAACAAAGCGAAACGCACGCTCAAATGCTGAAAAAACGCGTAGCAAGCTTGTGCGTAAATCAAACGCAGCAAGCCCACAAGCTCCCATCAAGCCAGTAAAAACGACGAGAAAAAATGAATTACGAAGAGATTGAAAAACAACATAGCGCG
Organism: Paracoccaceae bacterium; assembly: GCA_047622125.1. GTDB lineage: Bacteria > Pseudomonadota > Alphaproteobacteria > Rhodobacterales > Rhodobacteraceae > SW4. The sequence continues at coordinate 16,475 of JBLHNX010000014.1, forward strand.
CTGACTGACTGGCTTGCTGGAACGGAATGGACTGTTTTTGGCACGTTGAAGTTTACTGATGGGCACAGAATTAATGAGCGCAAAGCGGAGGCAATTGTGCGCAAATTTTTTAACAGTTTGGACAGGGCGTACTTTGGGTGCAACTTGGTTGATGCGGGACATAGGATTGAGCGCGTTGTGTTTAAGCAGCTGGGAAGCAGTGGCAGCAATGTACACTATCACTTTGTTGCCAAACCATATTTTAACACAGAACAGTTCTGCAATGCAGCAAAGTGTGCTTGGGCGGAAGCAAGCAACTTTACTATGGGTTATGAGCATACAGTTATTGAACCAGCTAGAAGTGCGGCGGGTGCAAGGAACTACGGACTACATGAGTTTTGGAAGCTTGGAGCAGATACACTTTGCTTGCACGCAACGCATCTGTCTCAGCAACATCCAAAAATAAAGCCAATCCAAAAACTACGCCGTTTGCTCAAAATACAAGTAGCGAATGAGAAAACGAAAGAACGTGCGCTTGTGCGGGTGGCACTTGCTGAACGCAGGAAGAAAATAGCAGCAGAGACTGCAACACACTGAAAAACAGCGATGCTGACTGATGTGTGAAAGGCGGAAACGCTGGAAGTTGCAAACGCGCGTTTGCAGCTAATCCTAAGTTTTTGCCAAATCAAAACTTCAAAACCAACAAACGAAGTTTTCGAACAAAGGAAAGTTAGATGAAATTATTGAACTACACATACATGAAGCTGATTGAGATTGAAGAGATTGATACAGCTGAAGAGCTTAGCAAAGATTGGTGCAGTAGGAACAGGAACTGGTTTGCTTGGCAAAAACACGCAGGACAGGACTTTAGCTTAGACGCTGCGATAAACTGCTTGGCGCGAACGCGGCAGCGATTGACTGAGCGGCAGGACAAAGTGGGGCAGCGCGGATTGGCAGAAGTGGAGCAGCTGTTAAGTGACTACTTGCTGCACAAACACAAGGTTGCTGAGATTGCAGCTGAGGTAGCGGCTTAGGACAAAAGTTATGCTTTCTATAATATCTAACATTAGGGCTGAAAAGCATTTGAAAACAAAGACTTAGCCTAACTGCCTTTTTCGATCGTTTTATGAAATGTGTGGAATTACAATAGATTACAGTAAAAGCACACATTTTAGGTGAGATATGAAACAGGCAAAGCTACTGACGCAAGCAGAACAAAAGCGTGTTAACGCGCTTATCAATGCGCACCGTTATCCAACCCGCAATCACACAATCTTTGCTTTCAGCTTTTACGCAGGACTGCGCGCATGCGAAATTGCAGCACTGAAAGTTGGTGACGTGTTTGATGCAGATGGCGCTGTGCGTGACACGATTTACTTGGCAGCAGGACAAACGAAGGGTGACGAGGCAAACACGGTGCTGGTGAGCAAGCGCTTGGAGAAGGCACTATTAGCATTTGCAGCAGCCTACCCGCGTCACGTCAGCAATCCCAACGCAGCACTGTTCTTCAGCGCAAAGCGCGGCGGGTTTAGTGCGCAAACAATTGTGAACCTGTTTGCACGCTTTTATGCGCTTGCTGGCATCAAAGGTGCTAGCTC
>JBLHNX010000015.1:0-17490 GCA_047622125.1 Paracoccaceae bacterium
GCGACACTGCTGATTTCGTGGCTGCGCGATATGGGGCGCACGGCGACGCTTTATATTCCGGACCGGATCGACGAAGGCTATGGCCCCAACGACGAGGCCATGGCGATGCTGGCCCGCGATCATGATCTGATCGTCTGTGTGGATTGCGGCACACTATCGCATGGGCCGATTGCGGCTGCGGTGGGTGCGGATGTGGTCGTTCTGGATCACCACCTTGGTGGGGAAACCTTGCCCGATGCAGTGGCTGTGGTGAACCCCAACCGGCAGGACGAGGACGGCGCGCTGGCGCACCTTTGTGCCGCCGGTGTGGTGTTCTTGATGCTGGTCGAGGTGAACCGTCTGCTGCGCGTTGCCGCCAAAAAGGGCCCGGACTTGATTGCCCTGCTTGATCTGGTGGCGCTTGGTACGGTTGCCGATGTTGCCCCGCTGATCGGTGTGAACCGTGCGCTGGTGCGCCAAGGGCTGGCAGTCATGGCGCGACGTCAGCGTGTGGGGCTTGTGGCCCTATCGGATGTGGCGCGCATGGATAGTGCACCGTCGTCGTATCATTTAGGATTCCTGCTGGGGCCGCGCGTCAATGCCGGCGGGCGGATCGGCAAGGCCGACCTTGGTGCGCGCCTGCTTGCCTGCACCGACCCGCGCGAGGCGCAATCCATGGCGCAGCGGTTGGACGAGCTAAACACGGAACGCCGCGAGATCGAGGCCAGCGTGCGCGAGATGGCGCTGGCACAGGCCGAGGCGCGCGGCTTTGATGCGCCACTGGTCTGGGCTGCTGGCGAAGGCTGGCACCCTGGTGTGGTTGGCATTGTCGCATCGCGGCTCAAAGAGGTCACGAACCGGCCCGCCGTGGTCATCGGATTGGATGGGGGCGAGGGCAAGGGGTCAGGCCGGTCGGTCAACGGGATCGACCTTGGCGCGGCGATCCAGCGGCTGGCAAGCGAGGGGCTGCTGATCAAGGGTGGGGGTCATAAGATGGCCGCCGGGCTGAGCGTGGCGCGCGCGCAGCTTGAGCCAGCGATGGCGCGACTGGCGCAGTTGCTGGAAAAGCAAGGCGCGGGTGACATTGGTCCGTCGGATCTGAAGCTGGACGGCGTGCTGATGCCCGGCGCCGCAACGGTCGAATTGATCGAGCAGATCGAACAGGCGGGGCCCTTTGGGGCTGGCGCCCCTGCCCCGCGTTTTGCCTTTCCCGATTGCCAGATAATGTTCACTAAACGGGTGGGTGCCGACCACCTCAAGCTAACGTTTGGCGATGGTTTGGGTGCGCGCATTGACGCGATCGCGTTTGGTGCAATGGACGGGCCAATGGGCGTGATGTTGACCCAACATGGCGGTGCGCGTTTCCATTTGGCCGGGCGGCTGGAGATCAACGTTTGGCAGGGGCGCCAGAGCGTACAACTGCGGCTGGAAGACGCCGCGCCCGCAAATTCCGCACCCTGAAAAAATTCCTCGAAAACCGCGAAAAACCCTCTTGCCCTCATCATGGGCTTTCCCTAAAAGCGGCTCACCAAGTGCGGTCCCTTCGTCTATCGGTTAGGACGCCAGGTTTTCAACCTGGAAAGAGGGGTTCGATTCCCCTAGGGACTGCCATTGGTTTTGTAAAATTCAATACATTCATCGACTTAGGTGCTACCTTTTTCTAACCGTGGGATATGGTTGGGCAAACTCAATTCTTGGTTTGAACTTCGCTTTGCCATTCCCGAAGTTGTGAGTTTCGTCCTGTTTGCGGCCGCAACATGGCGACTCGCTTATTTCGCAGTGCGGCGCGCGAGAAAGGCCATACCCTCGAACTCAGTCGCACCATGTTCCGCCAAGCGTCTTGCGCCCGCCTTCCTCAAACCATGCGGAGAGCAATGATCAAGACCAACCTCGCGACAGCGGTTGCGGAACCAGTTGCCAAGTGAATCTGGTGACCAGCCTTTGCGGCGATCACCGGCGTTTGCTAAACAAGATGCCCGTCGACTTCATGCGGTGTCTCTGATTTCAGGGGCGCTGATTTCGGTTTCGGGGTTGCGTCAGACGGGTCTGGCGGGGTGCCAGTTTCGGGTTTTCCTGACCCGCGTTCAGGCTTTTGCGTTCCGGTGATTATCCCATGTCATTGTGCTGTCCCGCCCAGCTCAAAATTAGAAAAAATAGAGCTGCGAACAACTTCCCTGACACAGGGGGAATGCAGCGGGTCACAAGACCGCAAATGGTGGAGCCTAAACGCCAAGATTGGCTTTCTTTCCCGTTTCTTTCCTCGGGGCTCTGATGGTGAAGAAACCAATAACAAAAGTTGCGAAGCCCAAGGGAAGTTCAAGTTCTCGCCGAGCCATAGAGCGCGCGAAACCGAAAGGTCCACACAAGCCCAGAAAAGCGCCAGACCCGATGATTGGGTCGAAATGCTTTCGCGAATTGGCCGTGTTACCCGCACGGGCCAAACTAATGAGGAAAGGTACTAAAGGTATTTTCGCGTTGTAAAGTGCTGGGCGCTGGAAGGATGTGCCGCTTCACCAAGCATAATTTCACTTCGTCTCACATGATGGCCCGTCCCAGTCCGCATATCGAACTGATCCGCCCCGGCGGCCGCCATTGCCGAGGCTAAGCTGCTCACCCACTGGGCAACCAACTTCTCTCGTTCAAGAACGAATTAGGTGTAGAAATGCACACCTTTTCACCCCGCAGAACGGCGGGCCGAGCGGCTGACGAAAACATCCGACACTAGGCCTACCAACTTGCCGAAATGTATTGGGTCTCCATGAATTCAAGCATACCTTCATGCCCGCCTTCGCGGCCTAAGCCGGATTGTTTGACGCCACCAAATGGCGCGGCCGGGTCACTGACCAAACCACGGTTCAGCCCGACCATGCCATACTCAAGGCGTTCGCAAACTTGCAAGGCACGCTTCATATCTTCGCTGAACACATAGGCGACCAGCCCGTATTCGGTGTCATTGGCACGGGCGATCACATCGTCCTGATCCGTAAACGTCTGAAGCGCGGCAACGGGGCCGAAAATTTCGTCGTGAACACATTCGCTGTCCTCTGCCACGTTCGACATGACAGTGGGCGGATAGAAGAACCCCTTGCCGTTCGGGGTTGTGCCACCACATTCGATTTTGGCACCTTTGGCGACCGCATCAGCGACAAATGCCGCAACCTTGTCGCGGGTGTCGGCATTAACCAACGGGCCCACATCAACGCTTGGGTCAGTGCCATGCCCGACTTTGAGCGCCGACATGGCTGCGGTGAACTTGGCGGTGAAGGCTTCGGCGATATCTGCGTGCAGATAAATGCGGTTCGCCGCTGTGCAAGCCTCGCCCAAGTTGCGCATTTTGGCGAGCATCGCGCCTTCGACGGCGACATCCAGATCAGCGTCTTCAAAGACGATCAGCGGCGCGTTGCCGCCCAGTTCCATCGCCGGTTTCAATACCTGATCGGCGGCTGAATGCAGCAGTTTGCGGCCGACGCCGGTCGAGCCGGTAAAGCTGACAACCCGCACACGGGGGTCATGCAGCATGTGATCGACAATCGCGCCGGTGCGACGCGAAGGCAGCACGTTAACAAGACCTGCAGGCACGCCCGCTTCCGCCAGAAGCGGCATCAACGCCAGCATGGTCAGGGGTGTTTCAGATGCCGGTTTGATAATGACAGCGCATCCAGCCGCCAAAGCCGGTGCTATTTTGCGGGTGCCCATGGCGGCGGGGTAATTCCAAGGTGTGACAAGCACGGCCAATCCGGCGGGCTTATGCTGTACCATGATGCGCGCACCGGATGCAGGCGCATGGGCCAGCAATCCGTCCGCACGCACTGCTTCCTCGGCGAACCAGCGGAAGAACTCGGCGGCATATGTCGCCTCGCCCATCGCGTCGGCGCGGGCCTTGCCGTTTTCTAGCGTGATCAAATTCGCGAAATTTTCCAGCCGCGCCGTCATCAATTCCCATGCTTTGCGCAACACTTCGGAGCGCGCACGTGGCGTGCGGGCCGCCCAATCTTTCATCGCGGCTTCGGCCGCATCGAGGGCCGCATTGGCATCAGCTATCTCGGCGGAGGCGACCGAGGCGATTACTTCCTCGGTGGCGGGGTTGATGACGTCAAAGCGTTCCTTGGCGGTCCCTGCCCGCCACTGTCCGTTGATATAGAGATCGGTATGTTTCATGTGATGTCCAATTCGTTCAGAGCAGATGATGCAAAGGGTCAGAAAGACGCGCGGCAAAGCCCGAAATCAGGGCAATGGCGGCGATGTCGTCAAGGTGATCAGCGGTGAAATCAAGCGCGAGACGCAAGCTGTCGCCGTCACGCGCGATCGTCAGAGTCGGCGCGACGATTGGTCCAAGCCGCAAACCGGTGATCGCACTGTCAGTCAGATCGCGCAGGATCAAACCGACGGGCTGGTCGGTGGCTTCGATCTGGTGCGCGAGCCGGGTTGTATCGGGGTTAAGCAGCTTTGTGGGCAAACCTCCCAAAGGCGCAATTTCAACGATCAGGTCACCCGTATCAGGGCTGGTGGCGCGCAGCGCCCCCGCAGCAAAGCTGACCCAAAGTCGGGCGGGTGCAATCGTGATTCCGCCATCGTTCAGCATCCACGCGAGGAAGTCATCCGTGCCAGCGCAGGGCGCGCTTGCGGTGATCTGAAATGGTGCTGGCGCGGTGCTAGGCGCATTGCTACCCGCAACCGGCAGGCTGCGCAGCACCGCAATATCGGCCGCGTGATAAGGCTGCGGATGCCCTGCAGATACCAGACGGCCAAGGTCAAGCCCCGCTTCAATCGCCAGTCGTCGTGCCTTGGGTGATGCCAGAATCCGGCCATCGCCGCGCGGTGGTGCAGTGAATTGTTTTGCTGCCGGTACGGGCGACGCTACCATTGCGGGTGCAGGCAAAGCTTCAGGAATTTTCGCAGCACTTTGGGCAAATGGCGCATCGGGCTTTTCAACACTGATCACCGCGATGGTCTGACCTGTCGGCACGTCCTGACCTGGCTCAGCCAGTAGGGCCGCAATGAAACCGTCTGCGCCTGCAGGTACCTCCATCGTGCTTTTGTCGGTCTCGACCTCGAACAACACATCGTCGGCAGACACCGCATCACCGGGGGCCTTGTGCCACGCGACCAACAAACCTGAATCCTGCGCCATTCCCAGCACGGGCATGATGACGTCGGTGCCTTTGGGGGCCGCTGCGGGCGGTTGAACGGGCGCATCATCAGATGCCGCGGCCACGTCGCCCGCATCTGCAGAAATCAGCGCAATCATTTGCCCGACAGGCACGTCATCGCCTGCAGCTGCACCAACATTTGTCAGGAAACCGTTGTGCTGGGCTTCAACTTCCATCGTCGCTTTGTCAGTTTCAACCTCGAACAAGGTGTCGCCCACAGACACCGCGTCACCCGCCGCTTTCAACCACGCAACAAGGCGACCCGTGTCCTGCGCCATGCCAAGAGCTGGCATAATCACCTCATGCGGCATGGATCATCCCTCCGGCGCACAGTTTACGCGCGTTTTCGGCGACCTGTTCAGGGGTCGGCACGGTGATGTCTTCCAGCGCAGGCGAGAAGGGGATCGGCACGTCCATTGCACCCATCCGCAGGACGGGAGCGTCCAGATAATAGAACGCTTTTTCGTTCAAGCGGCTAGCGATTTCACCAGTGATTCCATAGCTTTGGTGACCTTCGTCAATCACGATGGCACGGCTGGTTTTCTTGACCGACTTGATCAACGTGTCTTCGTCCAGCGGCACGATGGTGCGCGGGTCGATCACCTCGGCGCTAATTCCTTCGGCGGCCAGAATATCAGCGGCTGCCTCGGCCACCTGTACCATCGACGAGGTGCCGATCAGAGTGATGTCGCTGCCTTCACGTTTGACATTGGCCACGCCAAAAGGGATTAAATACTCTTCTTCCGGCACTTGTGCCTTGTCTTGATACATCAGCTTGTCTTCGAAAATGACGACCGGATTGTTGTCGCGGATCGCCGTTTTCAGCAGCCCCTTGGCTTCGTAAGCCGACGACGGCATGGCGACCTTCAAACCCGGAATATGCGCGACCAAAGCATGCAAGGACTGCGAGTGCTGCGCGGCAGACCGTCGCGTCGCGCCAAGGTTGGTGCGTAGGACCAAAGGCGCGGTCATTTTCCCGCCCGACATGTAATGCGTCTTGGCCGCCTGATTGCACAGTTGATCCATGATCAGAAATATGAAATCGCCAAACATCAGATCGACGATCGGGCGCGTGCCGGTCATGGCCGCCCCCACCGCAATACCCATGAAACCGGGTTCGGAGATGGGTGTATCCACGACACGCCCAGTGCCGAATTCCTCAACCAAACCGGACAGGATTTTGAAGGGCGTGCCCGCCTCGGCGACATCCTCGCCGATGATGAATGTGGTCGGATCGCGGCGCATTTCTTCGGCCAAGGCTTCGTTGACGGCTTGGGACAGGGTGATTTCTCGCATGGTCTCTCTCTCCTCAGGCCACAAAGACGTGTTGATCGACTTCGGACTGGTCAGGGTATTTGGCATCCAGCGCGTATGCGACGGCGGCCTCTGCTTCTGTTTTGATTTCGGCCTGCATCGCATCCAATTCGCCCTGATCAGCGAGGCCTTCTGCGGTCAGCCATTTGCCAAAGTTGGTGATGGGGTCACGGGTCGCGTGCCACTCTTTTTCTTCGTCTTTGGCGCGGTAATACTCGCGGTTGATGTCACCGACGTGGTGGCCGTGGTAGCGGTAGGTTTCCAATTCGATAAAGAACGGCCCCTCGCCTTTGCGTGCCCGCGCAACCAGTTTTTGGGTTAGGTCGTTGACTGCCAAAACGTCTTGGCCATCCACTTGAAAGGCTTCAATCCCAAAGGCTTCGGCGCGGGCCGTGATCGACCCTGCGGCGATTTCTTCGGTCTTTGTATATTCTGAATAACCGTTGTTTTCGCAGGCATAAATCACCGGCAGTTTCCATAGCGAGGCCATATTCATGACCTCATACATCAGCCCTTGGGCTGTGGCGCCGTCACCAAAGAAACACACCGTGACGTCGTCATTGCCCAGCATTTTCGCGGTAAAGGCCGACCCAGTAGCGATGCCCATGGACCCGCCGACAATGGCGTTGGCCCCAAGATTACCGTTGGACTGATCGGCGATGTGCATCGACCCTCCCTTGCCACGGCAATAGCCCTCTTCTTTGCCCAGAAGTTCACAGAACATCTGCTTGAAATCAGCGCCTTTGGCCACGCAATGCCCATGGCCCCGGTGGGTAGAGGTGATCTTGTCAGTCACTTTCAGCGCCTCGCAGATCCCCACTGCAACGGCCTCTTCGCCGGAATACATATGAGTCAGACCCGGCATTTTTGCCGACAGATACAGCTGGTTGGCGTTGTCTTCGAACGTGCGGATGCGAACCATCTGGCGATACATGCGCAGATAGTCTTCGCTGTTGGTGTTCTTCTTGGCTGCGCTCATGGTTTTGGCTCGCAAATGGGCCCGACCCACGAAGGGGTCGGGCATTTCAGGGAGGTTAGTATCGGTTTGCGATCGGCAGGTCTTGTGCCGGGAACAGGCTGATGACCTTGCAACCTGTGTCGGTGACGACCACCTCTTCTTCGATGCGCGCGGCAGAGTAACCGTCGGTCGCAGGGCAGTAAGTTTCCAGAGCAAAGACCATACCGGTCTTGATTTCCATCGGGTTCTCCAGCGATACCGCGCGGCTGATGATCGGGCGTTCGTGTAGCGCCAACCCAAGACCGTGACCAAACTGCAGACCAAAGGCCGACAACTCATCGGGGAAACCGAATTCCTCAGCCTTGGGCCAAGCCTGGGCTACTACGTCGGTCGAGACACCGGGACGAATTAGATCAATCGAGGCATCAATCCATTCGCGCGCCTTAATGTATGCGTCGTTTTGGGAAGGCGTTGAAAAACCCACGTTGAACGTACGATAATAGCAGGTGCGATAGCCCTGATAAGATTGCAAAATGTCAAAGAAAGCCTGATCGCCGGGTCTGATTAGGCGGTCGGTGAAATTGTGCGGATGCGGGTTGCAACGTTCGCCGGAAATCGCGTTGATCGCCTCGACGTCGTCCGAGCCCATTTCATAGAGCATCTTGTTGGACATCGCGACGATATCATTCTCGCGCACCCCTGGTTTCAGCTCTTCATAGATCATATGATAGACGCCATCGACCATGGCAGCAGCTTGGTTCAGCAGCTGGATTTCGTCGACGTTTTTGATTTCGCGCGCACTTAGCATGACTTGCTGGCCGTCGACGACGTTCAGGCCCGCCTCTTGCAGGGCAAAGAACATCGCCGTTTCGGCGTAATCCACACCAACCGGCATGTCAGCCATACCGGCTTTTTTGATCAGGCTGGCGATCTCTTCGGCGTAACGTTTCATCAGGCCAAAGCTGGGTGGAATCGTGCCACGCATACCGACAACGCCTGCCAGCATCCGCTCGGGGTCGAGCCAATCGCAGTATTCGCGATGGTGAACCGCCGCCGAGCCAAAGTCCCAGACATAAGGTTCGTCGTCACCTGCAAGAAGACAGAACCGGCACATCTTGTCGCGTTCCCATTCACCAATCTTGGTGCCCGAAACATATCGGATGTTGTTCACGTCAAACATCAGCATGGAGCCAAGGTTTGATTTCTTCAGCGCATCCTTGGCGCGGGACAAACGATAGCGGCGCAGACGATCGTGATCGACGCGGCGCTCGAAATCGACAGCCGTATGGCCGGACGACGGAATGTGTTTGTCCCAGCGCCAATTGGGATCAATGTCACCTGGTTGCAAGATACGCGGGTTTAATGCGGACGTATTTGGCTGAGCCATGAAAGCCTCCTTCGCACCCGACGGGGTGCGCTAAATTAAAGTGTTAAATGGGCGCTTGGCCCATGAATTACTGGATGCACCAGCCGCCATCGATATGGATCATCTGGCCGGTCATGTAGTCGCTATCGTCACTGCACAGGAACGACGCCGTGCCGACGATATCGTTGGGATAGGACACGCGTTTGATAACTAATTCGTTCTCGGCGATGTCTTCGTAAGCCTGCCCTGCACGTTCCTTAAACCCGATCTCGACCAGATCTTTATCAAGCTGTTCCCATAGCGGTGTCACGACCACGCCGGGGGCATAACCGTTGACGGTGATGTTGTGTTCCGCAAGGCCCAGCGCGCCACAATGGGTCAGTGCCAGACAACCATATTTCGAGGTGCAATAGACCGTCACGTCGATCAGCGGCTTGCGCGATGCAATCGAGCCGACATTAATGATTTTGTAAGGGTGATCTTCCATCGGGCCTTGGGCGATCATCTGGCGTGCGGTTTCCTGCATACCAAGCCACATCGCCTTGGTGTTGACGTTCATGATCATATCCCAGTTGTCTTCATCGATATCCATGAAAAACCGGGGTTTATTCAGGCCTGCGTTAAAGACGCCGACGTTGATTGACCCGAATGCCTTGACGGTCGCGGCGACTGCGGCGGCATTATCTTCGCGTTTGGTCACATCCATCTTGATCGCAATCGCGCGGCCGTTTCCATCAGCGTTGATCGCGTCGGCAATCTTTTGCGCCTCTTCAATGCTCAAATCACCGATGCACACGTTTGCCCCTTGGGCGGCAAAATTTTCAGCGTTTGCGGCCCCCATGCCACGGGCGGCACCTGTGATGAGAATGTTCTTACCTTTGAGGCGATTAGGGTCCATGGTTTCCTCCTAGTTGACCGGTTGTTTCATTGCGTCTTCGGCACGGGACTGGGCCCGTGCGAGGGCATCCTGCGGACGGGTTATGCCGCGCAACATGTCGTGAAATTCCTGTCCGCAAATCTGGATGATGTCGGAAATCTGCGGGATTGGCGGGCGCGGCCAGAACTGCAATTCGTCGCGCCATGACATTTCATCAACCAACTCAAAAATCGGCGATAGACGGCGCACTTCGGGGTCTAAGCCGACCGAATAACGTGGTGCTGTGCGGCTGCCGTTCTGGACATATAGCTTTTGTGCCTCAGGTGAAGTGAAGGCAACCAAGGCCTCGACGGCATCTGGCACACGATCTTCCGGCAAGTTTGCGGGGATACCAAAAACATAGCCTCCAACCGGCGCGATCGGCACCCCGTTGGGGCCGTGGGGGTGGGGCACATATCCGGTGTTGCCGCAGGCAGGCGAGCTTTGGTCCAGCTCAAAATAGGGTGCCAGCAAGGTATAGCCGTAGGCCATCGCGATCTTGCCCGCCGCATAGGGGCGCACACGTTCATACCATGACATCGACAAGATGTCGGGCGGGGAAAATTCGAGCAGCGACATCAGATATTCCGCTGCTTCAAGCCCGCGCGGAGTGTCGATGGTTGGCTGGATATCCGCACGGTCCAGATCACTGGCGTCATATCCACCCGCCATTTCGGGCAGATCAATGATCGGTTGGCCAAAGGCTGCACTGGTCATCATGAAGGTGTGGCCAAGTGCTGTGCCGCGCGCGGCGTTCCACGCGATGCCAAATCGGCCCTTGCGCGGATCATGCAGTTCTTTTGCAGCATCCAGAACGGACTGTGCCGTCGTCGGCGGGGAAAGTCCCGCATCGGCAAACCAGTCACGCCGGTAAAACATCAGTTCTGGCGTAGTTTGGTTCGGCACACCGTAAGGCACACCGCCCCAATGAGCCGCGCGCCAACCTGCTGTGTGGAAATCGCTGGGGTCCAGCCTATCCGTATCCATGATTGAATCCAGCGGGCGCAGCACACCGCCTTTGACGAACTCGCCCAACCACGGCAAATCAACTGCGATCAGATCATAGCGGCTGGCGGTGCGGGTGGCATTGCGCAGCGCCTCTTCGCGCAAGCGGTCGATTGAAAAGGCGCGCTGGTGGATCTTGGTGCCGACGTGCTGCTCGAACTGCCGCTTCAGGTTGTCCATGACCATGAAGGTCGGATCGCCGTGCACCAGAATGCGCAGGCCACCCTGTAGTTTCAGCGGATTGCTAAGGGCCTTGGGCGGTTCGATAAGCGCCTGTCCGGTTTGATAGGATTCGCCAAAGTAATAGTCACTGGTACCGGCATCGTCACCCTGACCGCCGAACGCGCGTTGCCCCAGACGGTGAATGCGATCCGCCATCTGGCTCCATCTGGCAATCATGGCGGGGCTGGGATGCAACGAAAAACTCTTGCCCGTTTTGGTGCGCGGGCGCTGCTCAATCAAACCCGATTGCTCCATCTCGGCAAGTTTGCGCATCGCTGTCGCGTAGGGCACGCCCGAAGTGTCGACCAGCGAAGAAGCGCTTACAATGCGCCCTTCCATATGGCTACTTAGCAGATGAAGGCTCATGTTGAGGTAGGGATTTGGTGCGGTCGGCTCAGGAGCGCTATCAATCTCGGTCATCAGTCCTTTGAGAAACCTCACGACGCCATCAAGCTTAGCGGCTGCGCCGGGAATTTCGGCATCATCGCCTCCCGTTTCGCCAGAGTATCCATTTTGGATAATGTCTGCAGCTAACTTGTTCATACGTTTGGGTCGGCTCACTGTCTGGGAATCGGGATTCGCTTTGGCCATTGCCTTGCTCCTTTAATCTGTCCAGTTTGGCTGCTTACCAGTATCGCGATAAAAGCCAAATTGGATATAAATTTATCCATTTTGGATATTATTTGCGACGTCCAGGCCGTCAAATTGGCGATTGATGAAGGGAGATTGCGCCAGAACGATTCTCTGGGCTGGGAGGACAGCAGCAATTGCTAAAACAGAAACTTGGGAGGACTCCATTATGACATTTACGACCAAAGCTGCACTTGTCTGCACGACAGCACTGCTCGGGACGGCCGCCGCCGCCGAGACAATGACCATTGGCATTACCCAGAACAACGTGGGCGTTGACAGCTACCAGACCACATATGAAAGCGCGTTTATCGCCGCTGCCGAAGCTAACCCCGACGTCGAAGTTGTGGTTCTGGATGCAGGCGGCGACGTTGCCCGCCAGATCGCCCAGATGGAAGATCTTATCCAACAAGAAGTTGATGCGATCATCATCTGGCCAACCAATGGCGAGGCTGTGATCCCTGCCGTGCGTAAGGCGCATCAGGCTGGTATTCCCGTCGTTGTGACAAACTCCAACATTGCCGAAGCCGGCTTTGAATTTGTCTCGTCCTTCTCGGGTCCTGACAACATCACCCAAGGGTCGCGTTCGGCTGAAATTATGTGCGATCGCTTTATTGCGCTTGGCACCGAAAACGAAGCGCGTGTTGTGCAAATCTCGGGTCAGCCCGGCTACACGACTGCGATCGAACGAGCACAGGGTTTCGAAGAGCGCCTGCCCGAAGTTTGCCCGAACGTCACGCTGGTTGAAACCCAGCCGGGCGACTGGAACCGCGAGAAATCGCAGCAGGTCATGGAAGCATTCCTGGTCAAGTATGATGACATCGACGGCGTCTATGCCGGTGATGACAACATGGGTGTTGGCGCATTGAACGCTGCTATCGCTGCAGGCCGTGTTGATGGCATAACCTTTGTCGGCGCCACCAACTTTGCGGTTGGCTACGAGGCGATGGGCCGTGGCGAATATTGGGGTTCGATCTATCAGTCCCCAGTTGACGATGCCGAAGCCGCGCTGAAGACCGCGCTGGACCTTCTTGCTGGCGAAGAGCTGCCGTTCCTGAACTACTTCGACACACCGAAGATCACGCAGGACAACATGGGCGAGTTCACAAAGCCTGTGTTCTAAACACTGCTCCAATGATGCGCGGGGCGGGGTCCGCCTCGCGCATGACACGACACTTCAAACATTTCTAACCGAAGGGGGAAGCACCATGGGGCGTGTTTCTGGACGGTCCTGCATTGTTACAGGTGCTGCAAGTGGTATCGGACGTGCAATCTGCGAAGCCCTTCTGGATGAAGGTGCCGATGTCTGCTTTGCCGACATTGATGGCGACAAAGTGCAAAATGTCGCTGCTGCCAACACGGATCGCGCCGCCGCCGCTGGCGCCAAGATCACCCATTTCCCTGTCGATGTGACAGACCGCACGCAAGTCCGCGCCATGATCGCCCATACGGTCGCAGAATTTGGCAAGCTGGACATCAAATTCAACAATGCCGGTGTGAACAGGCCGATGAATTTCCTCGATGTGACGGAAGACAACTGGAACTACATTATGGGAATAAACGGGCTTGGCTGCATGATCGGCATGCAAGAAGCCGCCCGCCAAATGATTGCCCAAGGGTCCGGTGGCAAAATCATCAACACAGCCTCAATCGCCGGCAGGCAGGGGTTCGACAATGTTGCCCCCTATTGCGCATCAAAGTTCGCTGTGGTGTCGTTGACCCAATCAGGCGCGCGCGATCTGGCCAAACATAATATTACCGTGACCGGCTTTGCCCCCGGTGTCGTCGCCACAGAAATGTGGGATCAAGTTGATCTGGATTTATTGGCGATCGGCGCGGCGCAGCGCCCTGGTCAAGCCATGGAAGAATTTTCGTCGGAGATCCTTCGCGGCCGTGTTGCCACGCCGCAGGACATCACAGGGACGACGACGTTTCTCGCGTCAAAAGACAGCGACTATATGACCGGACAGATCGTGATGATCGATGGCGGCATGACCTTGGTATAACGTTAACACCTGCGTCTTGGGCGCATAGGGTTCGCCCAGATCTACGGGCGAGAGGAGGAACAATGGCAGAAGTCTCAAAGGCACAGGTCGGCAGGTTTCTAGCGCGGCAGGGCATTCTTATCGCCTTTGCGCTATTCATCATCGGCTTTACGTTAGCGAACCAGAAATTTCTTACACCTGACAACATCCTGAGTGTTGTGCGGTCGTCTGCCATTCTGGGAGTCATGGCGCTGGGGGTCACTTTTGTAGTGATCAGCGGCAATCTTGATCTGTCTGTCGGGTCGATGATGTCATTCTCGGCCATTGTGGTGCTCGATTTGCATGACAAGATAGGTCCGCTGCCCGCAATTCTGGCGATGTTCGCGATGACTCTCGCACTGGGGGCGTTGATCGGGTTCCTTGTGGGGTATCTCAAGCTCAATTCGCTGATTGTCACTTTGGGGATGTTGTCGGCCATTCACGGGCTGACCCTGACTTATTCAGGCGGCAAGAACATGGACATCGCCGACAAGGAAGGCACGTGGTTTGCCGTATTTGGTCAGGGCTCTGCTCTTGGCATTCCCATCCCGATCCTGATCTTCTTGCTGGTGGCCGCCTTTCTGGGCATCGTCCTTGCCAAGACACCCTTCGGGCGCAAGGTCTACGCGGTTGGCGGCAATGGGACAGCGGCCACATTTTCTGGCATCCGGCGCGCGCGCACGGTCTTTGCCTGCTACGTGATTTCCGCGGGCTGCGTGGCCACGGCGGGCCTTATTCAGGCAAGCCGGTCGATGGGGTCGCAAAACACCGTGGGTCAGGGGCTGGAACTGGATGTTCTGGCGGCTGTTATCCTTGGTGGTGCGTCATTGCTTGGCGGGTCGGGCACTATTTTTAAAACCGTGATCGGCGTCTTGATCTTGGGCTTTATTCAGAACGGCCTTTTGCTGGTCGGCCTGCAATTTTACGTCCAGTTCGTTGTCACATGGGTCATCATCATTCTTGCAGTCTGGCTGGATATCGCAGCCAAGCGCGGCAAGCTTTGGTCACAGATCGCCTGAGGAGGAAACATCATGAAATCCGGAACTCTCAGCACTTTTCTCAAACGCGGCGCGATCTGGGGCTTTATTGTGATCGAGCTGATCTTTTTCAGCGTGGCCGGTGAATTCCTTTCGACCTCTGACAAGGCCTTTATGGATGTGGACAACATGCTGCTGTTGTTCAAACAATCTGCTCCGATTGGTATCATTGCCATAGGCATGACCATCATCATGATCAACGGCAACATCGACCTGAGTGTCGGCGCCACATTTGCGCTATCGGGAATCGTTTTATTGGACAGCATGACCTGGCCCATCTTTGCCGGACTTGGCGATTGGGTCATTCCAGTATCTTGGGCGCTGGCGCTGATGACCGGCGTTGTGCTGGGGGCCATCAACGGGGTGATCGTCTGGAAGACTGGCGTGGACGCCTTCATCGTAACACTTGGTTCGATGCTCGGTTTTCGCGGGCTGGTCTTTATGTATAACGGGGAGCAGCCTACCTCGAATCTGAACTGGACGCTGGTGGATTTTGCCGAACTGGAGTTCCTCGGGCTGCATACGGCCACTTGGTTCCTGATCGTTGTGACTGCTGTAATCTGGTATGTGATGACGCGCACTGTGCACGGGCGCAACGCCTATGCCATCGGCGACAATCGCGATGCGGCTGTCAACGCAGGTATTCGTGTCGGGCCGCATATGCTGATCAACTTTATGGTAATCGGCTTTCTTGCGGCCCTCTCAGCGGTGGTTTTCTATTCCGAAAGCGGCTCGGTGAACCCCAATGATGGCCAGCTTTACGAACTTTGGGTAATCACGGCCGTCGTGCTGGGCGGCACCAAACTGACCGGCGGGTCGGGGTCAATTCTGGCAACGTTTGGCGGTGTGATTGCAATCCAGCTCTTGCGCAAAGGGCTGGGCCATATCGGCGCGGATACTTCAACGGTGAACCTTGTGATTGGCATCATCCTGATTGCTGTTCTGTTCCTTGATCGCCAGTTGAACGTGCGCGGCAAAGAGGAGTTAAAACTATGACGGATCAGACCCCTGCCCTGCGTCTTGAAGGGATCGTCAAAACCTTTCCCGGCGTGCGCGCACTTGATGGCGTGTCCTTTTCGGTGATGCCCGGCGAAGTCCATGCGTTAATGGGTGAAAACGGCGCTGGAAAATCCACGCTGATGAAGGTTCTTGGCGGCATCTATCAACCGGACGAGGGCCAGATCATCGTCAACGAGGTTCCTGTCGTCATGGCCTCGCCGCTGGACGCCAAAGCCAAAGGCATCATGTTCATTCACCAAGAACTAAGCCTCGCGCAGGAACTGTCAGTGGCCGAGAATGTTTATCTTGGGGAATTGCCCTTGAAACGTTTTGGCCGTGTGGACTGGGACAGCCTTTATGCCAACACAGATGAAATCCTGGCGCGCCTCAAGGTTGGGTTTAATGCCCGCACGATTGTCGGCGATCTGTCGATTGCAAATCAGCAAATGGTCGAAATCGCCCGCGCCCTGACCGTCGAAGCACAAGCGGTTATTTTTGACGAGCCGACCGCCTCGCTGACGGATTCTGAAAAGGTGGTGTTGTTTGATGTCATCGCAGACCTTAAATTGCGCGGTGTCGGGATCATTTACATTTCTCATCGCATGGAAGAGATCTTCAAGATCACTGACCGGATCAGCGTTTTGCGCGACGGGCAATACACCGGCACCGCGATCACCGCCGAAACCAACGAAGAAGACGTCACGCAAATGATGATCGGGCGCAAGCTTGATTTATCGCGCAACGCGTCACATCACGAGTTGGGCGAAGTCGCGCTTGAAGTGCGCGATCTATCCTGCGGTGATCTGTTTCACGACATCAGTTTCGAGGTACGGCGCGGCGAAGTCGTGGGCTTTTACGGCCTTGTCGGCGCAGGCCGGACCGAGATTGCCGAGACCCTGTTTGGATTGCGGGACCCCAGCAAAGGCACAATCCTTTTGAACGGGAAGGAAACGCGCATTTCATCCCCCGCCGACGCTATTTCGCGCGGCATTTCCCTTGTGCCAGAAGATCGCAAAGGCCAAGGGCTGGTGCTGGGCATGAACTGCCGGGACAATATGACCTTGCCACAGATCAGCGACCTTAAGTCAGGTCCGTTTGTGGCCGAAGGTGCGGAGATTTCGATCTTTGATCAGTATCGCGACCGTCTAGATATCCGCACGCCGGGATGGAAGCAGTTGGTCGGCAACTTGTCGGGCGGCAATCAGCAAAAGATTGTAATCGGCAAATGGCTTTCCATGCATCCCAGTGTGCTGATCGTCGACGAACCAACCCGCGGCATTGACGTAGGTTCAAAATCAGAAATTCATAACTTGATCCGCGAGTTGGCGGCACAGGGCTATGCGGTGATCGTCATCAGTTCGGAAATGCCCGAAGTCTTGCACGTCGCCGACCGGATAATTGCGATGTATTCGGGGCGGATTATGCGCACGTTCACATCCGACGAGGTAACCGAAGACAACCTTATTCAGGCGATTTCGGGGATTACCAACGACAAGGTCGCCTGATGCGCGTCGGATTTACCGGATTGGGACGGATGGGCGCGTATATGGCGCGCAATCTGGCAAGTGCGGGGCATGATCTGATCTTGTGGAATCGCTCTGCCAGCAAAGCATTCGCATTGGCCCAAGAAATTGGCGCACTGGCCGTTGCGACGCCCAAAGGCCTGACCGACACAGCGCAGGTGGTGATAACCATGCTGGCGGATGATGCGTCCTCGCTTGCGGTTCACCTTGGTGATGACGGGATATTCGCAGGCCATGGTGCCAAGACATTCATTGAAATGGGCACGATGAGTCCCGACCACATTCACGCCCTTGCCGCCGCTGCACCCGAAGGCACGGCAGTGATCGACGCGCCCGTTTCGGGCGCCACGCAAGCCGCGCAGGCGGG
>JBLHNX010000016.1:0-16605 GCA_047622125.1 Paracoccaceae bacterium
GCCATCGCGTTCTTTCTTTATGACGTCCCGAAAGTATTGCTGCTTCTGACATTGATTGTGTTTGTCACAGGTGTGCTGCGCAGCTGGTTTAGCCCTGAAAAAACCCGCGCGATCCTGTCGGGCAAACGCGAAATTCTGGGCTACCCGCTTGCGGCGGCACTCGGCGTGCTGACGCCGTTCTGTTCCTGCTCGTCCGTGCCGCTGTTCATCGGCTTCGTTTCGGCGGGCATTCCGCTTGGCGTCACCTTTTCGTTCCTGATTGCGGGACCAATGGTGGGGCCGGTCGGCTTGGGGCTTTTGTTCGGGTTGGTCGGATGGAAAATCACAATGATCTACCTTGTGTTCGGCTTCACGATCTCGACGGTTGCTGGCTGGGTCATGGGTAAGATGGGCCTTGAACGCTACTTGCAAGACTGGGTGCGCGAGCTGAACGCAGGCCCGGCCAATGGTCTCCCCCAAGAGAGCCTGAGCATGGTTGACCGTATTAAGATCGGGATTGAGCAAGTGCGCGAAATCCTAAGCAAGGTCTGGATTTGGGTCGTCATCGGTATCGCCATCGGCGCGCTTATCCACGGCTATGTTCCCGAGGCTGTCATGCTGCGGATCATGGGAGGAGAGGCGTGGTGGTCTGTGCCTGCCGCCGTTGTGGTCGGCGTTCCGATGTATACCAACGCAGCAGGGGTCATTCCCATCGTGGAGGCATTGTTGGGCAAGGGTGCCGCCCTTGGCACGACGCTGGCCTTCATGATGTCGGTCATCGCGCTCAGTCTGCCCGAAATGATCATTCTCAAGCAGGTGCTGACCCTGCGCCTGATCGCGATCTTTCTTGCTGTGGTGGCCGCGGGCATCCTTGCCACCGGCTTTCTGTTCAACGCAATCCTCTGAAGGAGAAGAAGCATGAAAAACGTCAAAGTCTACGGCCCCGGCTGCAAACGCTGCGAGGCTACCGAAGAGATGGTCAAAGAGGCCGCTACGCGTTTGGGCATCGAGGCAACGGTCGAAAAGGTCACCGACCAACGCCAGATTGCCATGGCAGGGATCATGTCCACCCCCGGCATCGCCATTGATGACAAGCTGGTCCATGCGGGCGGTTTACCCGACAAGGCAAAGCTTGATGAATGGTTGTCCGCATGAGGCGGTTTATCGCAATGGCTGCAATCTATGCAGCCTGCATTTCACCGACGTATCTGTGGGCGCAAGCCCTTGATGTGCAGCCTGTTACAGCGGGTATTTGGGCTATCGTTGGCGAGAAAGTCCAACGCAGTCCCGAGAATCTCGCCAACAACGCGACCTTTGGATTGGTCGTGACGCCAGATGGTGCGGTTCTGATTGATCCGGGTGGATCGTGGCAAGGGGCGCAGGCGCTTCATGCGGCTATCCGGACTGTGACGGATGCCGAGGTCAAATATGTCATCAATACCGGCGGTCAGGACCATCGCTGGCTCGGAAACGGCTATTGGCAGACCCAAGGGGCCGAGGTTATCGCGTCCGCAGATGCTGTTGGTGACCAGCAGGCCCGCGGCTCCATGCAGATTTCGGGGTTGGCACAGCTTATCGGTGATGGGCTTGAGGGAACCGAGCCAAGCACGGCAACTATCGTCTTTGACGACCGCTACGCGCTCGAGCTTGGTGGCGTATACATAGAAATTTTGCATGTCGGTGCGGCACACACACCCGGCGATAGCTTTGTTTGGATCGCCGAAAAGGACACCGTGTTCACCGGCGATATCGTCTATGTTGAACGTATCTTGGGCGTTGGGGATCAAAGCTCGATCGCCGAATGGCCCGCAAGCTTTGAAGCGATTGCCGCGCTTGATCCCTTGCATGTGGTGCCAGGTCATGGGCGTGCAACCACGTTGGAGCACGCAACACGCGACACCTACGATTATCTGATGAACCTGCGTGCACAGATCGGTGCGCTGATCGATGCAGGTGGTGATATCATGGCGGCCCCGCAAGTGGACCAATCGGCATGGGTCTATCTTGAACAATTCGAGAGCCTCGCCGGACGCAATGCACAAACGGCCTTTCAGCAGATGGAGTGGGAATAGCGTTTGAGTGTTATGCCGCTATGCAATGAGGCACAAACCCTGTCTGGGTGAACTGATGGACAGAGCCTTGCGCGATTGTGTTAGTGCTGTTCGATGGTGTGACCCAGACGTGTGGCCGCCAAGGTTTGCCCGACCCCCAGGAGGGCAATGATGACGACACCCAAACCTCGCAGTGTCAGTCCGCTTCCAGTGGATCAGTGGGACATTGAGTTGGCGCAGGTCAGTGCGAACATGAATCATGCACCGATGAATGTGCACAAATTGATGGCCCGCAATCCACAGCTACTGGCGGCATGGTGGGATTTCCGCAATCATTCGGTCAGCGGCGGCACATTGGGCCCGCGTTTGGGCGAACTGGTGATCCTACGTGTCAGCGTCCATCTTGGGGCGTGGTATGAGTGGGGAGCGCATGTTGATCGGGCATTGCGTTTGGGGATGCCGATCGAAACGATCTGCGCAGTTTTGCACCGAGATATCGGGCCGGACTGGGTATTTGCAGAACAGAATTTTAGTGTAGGATGGAGGCACGGTTGGACGCCTGCCATTGACCGGAATGCAAAATCGGGCGCTGATTCGTACTATCGAGCGCCAATTGGCAAGTGTCGTTGTAGAAATGGATAAACTCGTGCAATCTAAGAAGCTTACGATGTTGGCTATATTTGGACTGAACTTGGCGTTGTCCTTTCCTGTCGCCGCGCAGCAAATGTGCGAACAGGAATGCGCAGCTGCACATATCGGCTGCTACGAAATTGACTGGTCTGATCCGGCGCGGCTTACGGGCTTCATAGGGCTTGCGGGCTTAGAAGAATGTTTGATGCTTACGGAACCCGCCGTCTGCGTAGCTGCATGCATTATTGTTAGTTCGTCTCCGGGCGCTCTTTTCTTGCCACCTTCTCAATAGTGCATTGGCGACCGCTCTCCACACCTCTGGTTAGTAGCATCTAGGAAGAAGAAGCTAGGTTTCCATATTGAAAAAGCTCTGTGGGTTCACCAAACGCTTACGAAAAGCTAGCCACTACCCCACCAAACGCGCCCACCCGAAGAGGCGTTGACGCTGCAATCCGTGGACGATTTGATGGTTCGCCGCAAGATTGCCGATCAAACTCGGTTGGCACTAGAACGCCATTTCAGCACCGCGCAAATCATGGATATGATCGCAATCCAAGGGATGTATGTGATCCTTGGTGCGATGATTGAAACTTGGGGTTTGGCGCTAGATGATGCCGTGGCGAAACGGATCGGCGACATCACGAATCGCGAGGATTTCGAAGATGCTGCGGCGCGGTTCGCTAAGGCGCTGCTTTGAACCGTTAGGCTTCGAGCAGGGCGAATATGCCCACCAATACAACATAACAGATCACGCCATAGCGTAGGTTCCACCGCCACGTCAGCGTCGTGACCGTTGGGGCGACGAACATCAAGTCGTATACCCTGCGGCCAGCTGCACCGCCGCCGTCGCTGTCGATGCGCCTGACACAGCGGCAAAGCCTGCGGTTGCAAACACAGTCGCTACCGCCAAGCCACCGGGCAGCCAGCCCAGCCATTTGCGTGCTGCATCAAATAGTTGGTGCATCATGCCCGCATGAAACGCGAGTAATCCGATGAAGATGAACATCAGCAACTTGGACAACGCATAACTTAAGGGTTTCGAATGCGGAATCGTGCCGACGATGCCCGCCGCTGGCCCCCATCCGCGCAACTCAACAAGCCCAAGGGGCCCACAATTGCCGCAGCAAAACCGACGCGCACCCGGATCAGGATCAACCCAAGAGGCATACAAAGCGTGATGATTCCGACCAGAAACGGGTCGGACATGCTAATACCAATGATCATGATTTGACCTCTGTTTGGGGAAGGTCGGTATCATCGCCCATGACCTCGTGGATTTCGTCTTGGGCGCGTTGGGCACGCTTTTGTAGACAAAGACTGCGACAGGTTTTGCGTCGGGGTAGATCACAAGCCGATTAGCAACAGCGAACTGCAGGGCTAGTCGTAACTACCAAATTGAGGAGGCAATCGGCACCAGCAGTTTCGAGGGCCAAACCTGATATTCGGCATCAATTGTCGTGTCGCCCAAGGTGGAGGACCGCAAGAAATGTCCGAAGCTTTAAAAGATCAGCACGCTGATGATGACTAACGCGCGCGCGGCGCCCAAGGCCTCGAGGGCCCACAAAGACCGCCCCGACAAACGACTGATCGACAACTCCATACGGATATGACTGCCAAGCCGTTGGGGGTAGGCCGCGCCATGAAAAGACTATTGGTTCTGGGCTTCTTCAGCGTATTCCGCCTGTCCGATATCCATACCCATTTGGCGCAGATCCATCAAAAGGGTCTGGTATTGCTCGGGCAGCGCATCATACGCGGTTTTGTTCAAGACCCAGGCGCTCAACTCTGTTGGAGCATCACCATCGCCAAGGACTTCGTACTGCGGCAACAGACCCGTCAGATAAGGCATCGCGTTCCAGCGTTCCATGTCGGCGAAAATGGCGGGTTGTTCGAATAATTTGGAGCGAACGTATTGATCAACCGCCGGATCACCAAGTGGCAGGAACGGCAACGAGAACACCATCCAAGCCGGGTTCTTGCCCGGATAGTAGAAGTTGCAAATTGCGGCGCCCTCAAAGGCGCTTAACTGAATGCCGTCAAGGTTTTCGCGCGCATCCGACAGTTGGCCACCCTAGAAAGCCGCGATGTCGAAAGTGCCACCTGTCTGGGTTGCGACCTCGGAGGCGATAGCTTCCATACCCGCAGATAGTGCGCGCGGGTTGCGCCAGTACGAAAAGCTTTAGTTGGCTTTGGGGCCTTCGACGGATTGGGCCGAGGCCGCCGTCGAGGCAAGCAAAAGGCCCACAAGTGCCATGCCCGTAAATGATTTCGTGTCACCCTCCCGGATGGTTTGGCGTTATGCCGGTTTGGTTTTTTGATTTATGTTACGCGCTGTGATCAGCGCGTAAGACGTTCTTTTGCACCTTGCCCATCGCGTTGCGGGGCAGGGTGTCGGTGATGATGTAACGGCGCGGGTGTTTGAACCGCGCAAGATGGGGCTCAACGGCGGCAGCGATAGCATCCGCCGTCAGGCTGGCGTCCTCCAACACGACGGTCGCCAAAACGCTTTCGCCGAAATCTGCGTGCGCCACACCGAACACCGCGCTTTCTAACACGCCGTCGATGTCATTGATGACGTCCTCGATCTCTTTTGGGTAGATATTGTAGCCACCTGAAATGATCAGATCCTTTTCGCGTCCTACAATCGAAATGCGTCCGTCTTCGGATTTCACACCCAGATCGCCGGTGATGAAAAAGCCAGTGTCGCGCAGTTCTTCGGCAGTCTTTTCGGGCATTTTCCAATAGCCTTGGAACACGTTGTCACCCCGTACTTCTATCATGCCGATCTCGCCCGCAGCGACAGGTTCGCCGTTATCGGTGATTTCGACCTCGGTGCCGGGCAAGGCATAGCCGACAGTGCCCGCCAGTCGTTCTCCATCAAACGGGTTTGACGTGATCATATTGGTCTCGGTCATGCCATAGCGTTCAAGGATACGGTGGCCGGTTCGGTCCTCAAATGCGGTGTGGGTTTCCGCGAGCAGTGGCGCAGAGCCGGACACGAACAGCCGCATATTCGCGACCAGATCGCGGGTCAGGCGGGCATCACCCAGAAGGCGGGTATAGAATGTCGGGACACCCATGAGCATGGTGGAAACCGGAATCTCTTTGATGATCGTGCCCGCGTCAAATGCAGTCATGAATCGCACCTGCGCCCCGGCAAGCAACGATGTGTTCATCGCGACAAACAGCCCGTGGGTGTGAAAAATAGGTAGCGCGTGGATCAGACGATCGGTGTCGGTAATTTGCCACAGATCGGTCAGGCTTTGCGCGTTGGACAGCAGGTTCTTATGGCTCAGCATCGCGCCTTTGGACCGACCCGTGGTGCCAGATGTATAAAGCAACGCTGCGAGGTCATCGGGACCGCGCGCAACAGTGTCGAACGTCGTCGGCTGGTCGTTTGCTTGGGTTGATAATGTCCCGCTGCCGTCGGCTGCCAGTGTCAGCACACGGGCACTATTGGCGCAGATGTCAGCGATTTCGGCGTCGTTGCGCGCATCGCACACTACAAGGGCAGGGGCGGCATCTTCGATGAAATAGGTAAGCTCGGATTGCGTATAGGCCGTATTGAGCGGCAGATAGACCGCGCCCGCCTGCACCGCAGCCCCGTAGAGCGCGATGGTGTCCAGCAGCTTGGGCGCCTGCACGACAACACGGTCTCCGGGTTTCACGCCCGCATCCGCCAAGACATGCGCGAGTTGCGCCACCCGCCCAACAAAGCCCGCGTAAGACAGCGTCGCGCCGTCATCAAAGGTCATGAACGCCGCGTCGCTGTTGGCGTGGGGGGCAATGAGGGCATCGTAAAGTGTATTGGTCACGAAGTGGTTTCCTTGGGCTTGGCCGAGAGGGATGCCGTTGAAAGGGTGCGCGCTGGTTTGGCCGCCGCAACAATAGCGTTCAAGGCAAAATCTTCATGGTTCCGCTCTGTCAGGGTGAGGTCATAAAGATAATTGACCATCGCCCCGCTCGATTGCGCAAGACCATTAGTCGAGGTGTCGCCATCTGCGTGAATATCATAAACTTCGGCCCCGTTGCCCAAGTGGAAGCGCGCGACGGGATCGACCGGCTGGCCGTCGTCGCGTTTGGCCGTCAGCAAATACCGGGCGGCCATTGAGCGAATATCTTGCGGCTTGGCCCGGTTTTCCAGAATCGCGGTGGCGATATGCCCATGCGCGTCGTCTTGGGTTTGCGTGGCGAGCCAGCGGTTCAGGCCAGGGATGGGGGAAAGAGTGACGAAATTCTCAAGTTGGGGGAAAGAATGCGACAGCTCGGCCACCACCTGTTTGATCAACAAGTTGCCAAAGCTGATCCCCGTCAAGCCCTTCTGGCAGTTGGAGATCGAATAGAATACGGCGACCTTCGCATCTTCGGCTTCCAGGTGCGTGCGTCCTTCGGACAGCAGTTTAGTGACAGACCCAGGGATCTTTCCCGTCAAGGCAACCTCGACAAAGATCAGTGGCTCGTCTGGCATTGCGGGGTGAAAGAAAGCAAAACAGCGGCGATCGGGCGGGTAAAGGCGGCGGCGCAGATCATCCCAGTCATTGATTTGGTGGACGGCCTCATAGGCCACGATCTTGTCCAAGATTCGCGCCGGCGTGTCCCAGTTGATTGCCTTAAGCACCAAGAAACCGCGATTGAACCAACTGCGAAAAAGGTGGACAAAATCGAGGTTGGTGCGCGCAAGCTGAGGGTGTTCCTTGATCACACCCAGTAAATCCACCCGCATCGCGACGATATCTGCGGTGGCGCCCATGGGTTGGTTTAAACGGCGTAGCAATTCTTGACGTTTCGGTTCTGCGGCCCGAGACAGCGCTGCAAATGACTCCAGCGTTACTTCCTTGGCATAACCTGTGGCGAGGCTGGCAAGGGCGTCGCTGTCGATATCAAGATCGTCGTTCAGGAACAGGAAGAACCCTAGCTTTTCATCGGCCGAAAAGGCGCGATACCGATCCAGTATGGTCGCAGCGAGCTTGAGACCAGAGACTTCGCCCTCGGCAGAAAGCAGGGCATGACACAGCGCATAGATATCGCGCCGATCATGGGTGCCACGCATGGTTCCGCTGCGGTCAAAAAGCGTCGACAGGATATCGCCAAGGAATCGATTGCGCTGCACAGTGAGTTCTCCATTTCGTGACTCAATGCTGTCATAATATCGATTTTATTGCAAACGCGCATTTTAAATCGTCAAATTTAGAGGCCACTTAACTGTTTGGTCAGGTAAGCCCCCGTCAGACGGTAGTGGCTGAGCAGAAATGCGCAGGCCGCATCGGCGTCATGACGCACTGCAGCATCAAGGATATCTTCGTGTTCAGCCGAGACATCGCGGCGCTCGTAGCTTGAATCTGCCGCAGCTATATTCCGATACCTGATGTTCAGGTCATAAAGCTGGCTGCAATAGCGCTCTAGCATCGGTGAGGCAGCATTGCTCAGCAGCGCCATATGGAAGGCCTTGTGCGCATCCTCGAACGTCGGGGTGTCAGCCGCGCGTTTCATCCGGTGGTGTGACAACACCAGCTGTTCTTCCCACTCGGACGTGCCTTGCGCAATGGATTGGCGAAGCGCCATGTCCTCCAACGCGCAACGCAGGGTCAGAAGTTCCTCGAAATTCGCGAGACTGGCTGGGGCTGCACGAAAGCCGCGCTGATCGATGCGCTCTACCAGCATGTCCGATGTCAGCAGGCTCAAGGCTTCGCGCACGGGCGATGCCCCTGTGTTCAACAGCTTTCGCAGTTGGTCGATCTTGAGCTTTTGGCCAGCAGGCAAGGTGCCACTGAGGATCATGTTGCGCAACGTCATATAGGCAGCGCGCGTGGCAGAGGCTTCTTTGCCGTCCGTATCATCCATCATATTCATGGCGTTCGCACCTTTCTATGTCATCGTCGCGTGATCAGTAGACAGCCCGACTGACAGTGTGAGCGAGCCTTCATTGATCATCCAGCGGCGCAAAACAAATGAACGCGCGCCCGAACTATGCATCGGATCAGCCTGCGCAAGCAAGCGCGCGGCCTCAAGGCTTTCCGCACGATAGATGATCAGGCCCATGCCTTGCATGTGCTCGCCGGTGTCGTCCGACATCGGCCCCGCAAAGGCCAATGCGCCCGCCCGCTCAAGCGATGCTTGATAGGCAAGATGATCCGGCAGGGTGGCCTTTACGTCTTGCGGTTCTTTGGCCGGAGTCGACACCGCCGCATAGAGTTCCAGGGCCATTGCCCCACGTGACTTTGCTTCTGCTTTATAGTCTGCCCAGGCTACCATTTTTTTGTCCCTCAATTAAAAATATCGATATTTATTGACTTATGGTGATATTGTAGGCAGAAAAACATCGAACTGGCAAGGATGACGCTCATGAAATATCTGGTAGGCACTACAACAAACGGCACAGCCGTCTTTGCGGTAAACGGTGAAAAAGCCGTTGATCTCACGGCTTTGGATGCTGCTGTTGACCAAGATCTGATGGCGCTGATCAATGATCCTGCGCTCGCAGAATCACTTGCCGCCAAGATTGAGGGCGCACCGACTGTTGCCGTCTCATCGATCACCCCCGCATTGCCAGTGGCCGAACCCGGAACCATCATTTGCCTTGGGTTAAACTACACCGACCACATCAAAGAGGGTGGTTACGAGATCCCCGATTATCCGGCGCTGTTCATGCGTGGTAAGAATTCGATCATGGCTGCAGGCGCGCCTTTGGTGCGCCCGGCTTGTTCTGACAAGTTGGATTACGAAGCCGAACTGATGTTGATTGTCGGTAAAGGTGGGCGCCATATTTCCGAGGCCGACGCCTTGGGACATGTGTTTGGCTACACAGTTTTCAATGATGGGTCCGTCCGCGACTACCAGCGCAAGACTCATCAGTGGACGCCGGGCAAGAATTTCGATGACACGGGTGCCATTGGCCCATTTGTCGTAACGCCAGACGAAGTCCCTGCGGGTGCTGCGGGCCTTAAGA
Source organism: Paracoccaceae bacterium (assembly GCA_047622125.1). Taxonomy (GTDB): domain Bacteria; phylum Pseudomonadota; class Alphaproteobacteria; order Rhodobacterales; family Rhodobacteraceae; genus SW4. The sequence goes on from JBLHNX010000016.1 coordinate 9,607, forward strand.
TCGAAAGCCGCGTCGGCACAGAAATCCTGCAGTCGTCCAACACCGCCAACATGATCTGGTCGGTCGCGCAAACCATCGCGACGATTTCCGAATACACCACGCTTGAAGCTGGTGATTTGATCGCAATGGGTACGCCTCCGGGCGTTGGCCACGCCAAAAAGCCGAACCCGCGTTGGTTGGTCCCCGGTGAGGTCATCGACATCGAGATCGAAGGCATTGGCATCTGTTCCAATCCGGTTGTCGATGAAAAGGATCTCGCAGCATCGGTGGCTGCAGAATGAACGCTCCTACTGGTGCAGAACTAGACGCCTTGCGCGCCAAGGCGCAGGCGGATCATCGCGAACTGCGTGGCCGGATAAGCCGTTTGTCGGATGACGCGATCGATCTGATCTTGCGTGATGCCCGCTCGCACTATGCATGGACGGACAAGCCAATTCCTGACGGGATGTTGGAGGAAATCTTCGACATCACCATCAACGGGCCGACGTCGATGAATACGTTGCCTGCGCGCTTCGTCTTTGTGAAGTCGCCCGAGGGCAAAGAGCGGTTGGCAAAATCTCTGAAACCGCAGAACGTCGCCAAAATGATGGGCGCACCTGTCACAGCAATCATCGCGCAGGACACGAATTTCTGGCAGGAACTTCCGTTCCTGTTTCCGCATGAAGACCGTCGTCATTTGTTTGATGGCAAAGAGGCTTACTGCGAAGACACGATGTATCGCAATGCAACCTTGCAAGGTGCCTACTTCATGATTGCAGCGCGTGCTGTTGGTCTGGACGTCGGGGCGATGTCGGGCTTTTCGAATGCCATCGTTGACGAGGAATTCTTTGCTGGCACGAGCCTGAAATCAAATTTCCTGTGCAACATTGGCTATGCCGATGAGACCGCGCTGTTTCAGAAATTGCCGCGCTTTGGCTTTAATACTGTCTGCAGTGTGATCTGATGGCCGTGAAGATGAAAACAGTCGTGACCTACCGTGCCACGGCGGCCTGCCCGACCCATGCACGCACCGAAATTCCTGTGCGTGACCTGACTGTAGTGATCGATGAACCGCATGAGCGGGGGGGCACAAACCTTGGGCCCACGCCCACGGAAACAGCCATGACCTCGCTGATCGCCTGCACCAATGTGATTGGTCACAAGAACGCGCATCGCTTGGGTGTTGATCTGGGTGACATCACAATTGAAGCAGACTGCAAGTTCGACAGGCGCGGCGTCCTCATGGAAGAAGAGATCGAGGTGCCGTTCCCTGCAATCACGTTGACCGTGATTTGCACAAGCCCCGCCAGCCAAGAGGAGTTGGACTTGGTGGGGACGGAAACTGCGAAATACTGCGCAATTGCAAAGCTTTTCCAGGCCGCTGGCACAGACCTGACGGTGAACTGGGTGAAAGTGAACTAGACTAAATTAACAGGGCAAATGCCCATTTTTCTGGGAGGAAAACAAATGATGAATTGGACACGACGCAGCCTTATGGGCGTAGCACTTGCGACGATGACGGCGATGCCCGTTCTCGCGCAGGAAACGATCTCAGCAGTGGTGATCGATGGTTATCCTGATCGATCGCTCTGGGTTCAGGAGTTCACCAACTTCTTTATCCCCGAGGTTGATCGCCGTCTGGCCGAGACTGGCAATTATGTAATGGAATGGCAGGAAAACTACGGCGGTTCCATCGTTAAACCGCGCGGTGTTCTTGAAGGCGTCCAGCTGGGACTGGGCGACATTGGTATCGTTACGACGATCTTCCATTCGTCCAAACTGCCAAGTCAGGGGATCGCAGCGGTAACGCCGTTTGTGTCGTCCGATGCGCGCGCTGTGGCACGCGCCGTGGACGAGATCGCACGCGAATTCCCAGCGATGCAGAACGAATTTGCCGCGCAAAACCAAGTCTATCTGGCAACTGGCGTGGTTCTGGACAGCTATCAGGTCTTTTCCACCCGTGAGGTGGCCGGTATTGCCGATCTAGAAGGCATGAAGATTGCCGGCGCCGGTATGAACCTGCGCTATCTTGAAGGGATCGAAGGTGCGGCTGGCGTGCGTGGTGGTCTGACTGATTTCTACAACATGCTGCAAACAGGCTTGGTTGATGCCGCGCAATTGTGGCCTGAAGCCGCGGCGACGTTCAAAATCTCTGAAGTGGCACCCTACATGTTGCGCGCCGATCTTGGTGCAGTGAACTCCAAGACGGTGACGGTCAACCAGGACTACTGGAACAACCTGCCCGACGAGGTCAAAGAAGTTCTGCAGGCCGTGGCCATCGACTACCGCGATCACCTTGCAGGCATCGCAATGGACCGCGCCGCCGAATCCGAAGCTGCTTATGTGGCAGCTGGTGGGACAATCATTGACGTATCGCCAGAGGACCGCGCCGCTTGGGCAAATGCTATGCCGAACATTGCACAGGAATGGGCTGCAACGCTGAACGAAGACGGCGAAGATGGCACCGGAATGCTGGCTGCGTATTTGGGCAAGCTCGAGGCTGCTGGCTATGTGGGCGTCCGCGACTGGACCGCTGAATAAGTAACCTGACGACCCGAGAAAGGGCCAAGATTATGCTTAAATCTTCACTGTCTGGCCTGTCTCGGGTCGCCAATGCCCTTGCAATTGCCGCCAACGTCGCAGGCACGATTACTGTGCTCGCGTTGGTGGTGATCTTGAACGTTGATGTGATTGCACGCAGCGCGTTCAATAGCCCGCTCAAAGGCACGTACGAAATCGTGCAACTGGGCGTCGTGTTTATCGTGTTCTTGCAGCTCGCCGACGTGGTGCGCGTTGACAGGCTGACACGCTCGGACGGGTTCCTGAACCTACTGCACAGCAAACGCCCGCGTTTGACCTCGACCCTACGCCGGATCATCAACGCGGTCTCGGCAATCTTTATGTTTATGATTGCATATATAATGTTTCCCGAATTCATCAAAATGTGGGGAACGCAGGATTTCTTTGGCGTCCCTGGCGTTTTTACCGTTCCTTGGTGGCCGATCAAACTGGTCATCGCTGCTGGCAGCGCATTAGCCTGCTTGATTTTTGTCCTCAAAGTCATCACGGCACAGGATCGCCCGCAGCTGATCCGTGCTCCTGAACATGACGAACCCAAAATAGGCGGGCACAACCAATGACTCCTATTGAAATCGGCCTGATCTCCGTCGTTGCCATCGTCTTTTTGATCTATTCAGGCGTCTACATTCCAATTGCGCTTGGCATGGTTTCAGTCGTGTCGATATGGATCATGCGCGACAATTTCGAGCTGGCCCTGAACCTGCTGAAAATCGCCGTCGGCGACAGCGCCATGGTCTATAGTTTCGCGACCATCCCGCTCTTTACCTTTATGGGATTGATAGTGTCCAAAGCCGGACTGGGCAGGGACATCTACGAAGTCATGACCATGCGGTTCCGAAAGGTCAAAGGCGGCATCGGCATGGCGACCGTGGGGGCAAACGCAGTGTTTGCCGCCGTGACGGGATCGTCTATCGCCTCTGCATCTGTGTTCACCAAGGTATCTGTGCCGCAAATGATCGCGCAGGACTATAATCCGCGTTTTGCAGTGGGTGTCGTTGCCGGTTCATCCGTGTTGGGCATGATTATCCCGCCCTCGGCGATGTTGATCATCTACAGCTTTGTGGCAGAGCAATCGGTCGGCGATATGTTCCTCGCAGGGGTGATCCCCGGCATTATGCTGGCGATTGCCTACGTCGGGGCGATTTGGTTCATGGCTAAATATACGCCCGGTTTTGTTGGTGGTCGCAGCGTTGAGGACACCGAATGGTTGTCCAAGCGCGAGATTGCATCAAAGACATTGCCAACATTAGGCCTGATCACGATTGTCTTGGGTGGGATTTATACGGGCTGGATGACCGCCGTAGAGGCAGGTGCAACAGGATCATTGGTTGCGCTGGTGATCGCACTAGCGCGCCGGTCAATGTCGCTCAAGGGTTTTTGGGAAGCCTTGCTTGAAACGGGCCATATCACTGCGGCCATCCTATTTCTTATCACCGCGGCGTCGATATATTCACGCATGCTGGGCCTCGCGGGTCTGCCAAATCAACTTCAGGACCTGCTGGCCGGTAACTCCGCCGGGTTCTGGACGATCATGCTTCTCTATGTGCTGCTTATGGTTTTTCTAGGCACCATCTTGGATACAGCATCGATCATCCTGATCGTCGTCCCGCTGTTTCTCCCGCTTGTCGAAGCGTTGGACATGTCACTTATTTGGTTCGGGATTATCACGGTCGTTGGTGCCGAAATCGGGCTTTTGACGCCGCCCTTAGGAATATCGTGTTTCGTGATCAAATCAACGCTCGATGATGACAGTATATCGCTCAAGGATGTCTTTATGGGTGCACTCCCGTTTGCGTTTGTGATGCTGATCATGCTGTTCATCTTGATCGAATTCCCGATCCTCAGCCTCGCTCTACTCTAAGGAACCCTGCCCATGCGTAACGTGACCAAAGACAATATCACCGACGTTTTCAAAGGCTACTTTGCCGATGATATGAACCCGCGCATTCGCGAAGTCATGAGTTCGCTCGTGGAGCATCTGCACGACTTTGCCCGCGAAACCAATCTGACCCACGACGAATGGCGCTATGGCATTGCATTCCTCGAAGGCTGCGCTGCAATCGAGACCGAAGACCATCACGAATTCGTCCTCGCATCTGACGTCCTGGGCCTGTCGTCACTGGTGGATATGCTGCATTCCAGCGATGAGGCGACATCTTCTTCGGTGCTGGGGCCATTCCATGTTTCTGGTGCGCCACCTTTGGCAGTGGGCGGCGATATGAAACGCACTTTTGGCGGACCGGTTCTGCTGGCCGAAGGGGTTATCCGCGATGCCGACGGCAACCCGATCCCCGGCGCCGAGTTGGATATCTGGCAGACCGCACCAAACGGACTTTATGCCAGTCAGGACGAGGACCAAGATACGTTTTCGTTCCACGGGCTGATGACGGTCGGCGATGACGGGCGCTATGCCTTCACTACGGTCAAACCTGTTGAATATACCGTGCCGTCTGACGGGCCGGTGGGTGATATCCTACGCGCCTGTGGCCGCCACCCGTGGCGTCCATCGCACCTGCACTACATCGTCAAAGCACCGGGCTACCGCACCCTTGTGACCGAGATTTTCCCCGAAGATGACCCCTATCTGGATGAAGACACTGTTTTTGGTGTCCGCGACGATCTTGTGATGACCTATCACGAGAAACCCGCAGCGGACTTCCCGGGTGGTATGACGTTGTCAGGTAAGATCAACGCACCGTTCTTGTCGGTCAAATTCGATGTGATCCTTGCGAAAGAATAGCTAAAAATTGAGAAATGGCGGGCTTCAATCCGCATTGCATTCATATCAACCAGCACAAGACTTACTCTGCGCGACTTTCCAATATCCTGCTCGATGCGCGGAATGGTGTAGCGGTGCCGTAAAATTGACGGCACCCACGGATTCTGTGTATCTTTTGGCTGACGGCGTCTTGTTGCATTGTCGTGAGTGGCCATTCACGGCAATAGGGGGGCTGAGCCGGTGAAGGGTTTCAAGACCCTACGCCGATGTCACCGTGAACAAGGATTGAGACAATGCCGCGACAGCGCAACAAACTTCACAGCGTGCGATTGTACGTCGCTGCAATGGCTGCGGCGCTTTTCGTGTCGGGATGCGGCTCGCAGAATACAAGATTGGATGATGTCGCAACCGATATTACCCCTGCGCAAATCGTGGCGGGCTGTTGTTACGAGGCAGGGGCACCCCACCCCGCCTGGGCGATTGCACTGGCCGACGCCAACGCCGAAGCATTGCGGCAATTGGGCCTGATCCAGCTGCGCCCCGGCCACATGACCCGCCAACCCGAGGCAACGGCACTGCTGCAAGGCGCGCTTGAGCCGCTCGACGTTGTATTTTTCCATAACGACAACCGTGTCTCGGGTCTGTTGATCCCCGGCCAGTTCACGCATGGGGCGGTCTATATTGGCACCGAGGATCAGTTGCGTGCGGCGGGCCTTTGGCATCTGCCAGCGCTGGCGCCTTGGCGCGACGCGATCAAAGCCGGGGCTATCTATCTTGAGGCGGTTGATGGTGGGGTGCGTCTGGCACCCGCCGAGATCGTTCTTGATACTGATGCTGTGGTTGCACTGCGGCCAAATGCGACCAACCGCGCCGCAGCATTGACCCGTGGGATGGCGCGTATGGGCGTGCCATTTGATATGCGTTTCGACGCGAGCGATCCTACTGAATTGTTTTGTGCCGAGTTGATCGCGCTAATGTATCCAGAGGCCGATATACCCCGCACGCCGGTGCCGGGTCGTGAAACGATCATGATCGATGCGATAGTTGCTGGCGTGCTGTCGGGCGAGTTGCCATTTGACCTTGTCGGTTATGTTGCAGCGACGTCCAGAGGTGGCGCGCGCGCACTATCGGTCCGCGATTTGGCATTGGATGTGCGAAACAACTGGCCAGCGGTCGCGCAGACAAATTGATTGCGAAGACCTGTTAAGCAAATTCAGATCACGCTTGTGCGGACTGCCTTAGAACACCGTGCGCAGCCAGCGCCAGTTATAGAATGTGTTGCCAAGCGGGTGCACTGGTTCATCACTGGTCAATAGGCGTGAGGTTTCGCGATACTCTTCAATCACCTCAAGAAGGTCGTCGACCTGTGGCGTGTCCATAAATATCAAACCGTTTTCGGTGTCGTGCCAAAATGCGCGGTGATCAAGGTTCGTGCTGGTCGCAACTGCGAGGCGGCGATCAATCACCATCATTTTGGTGTGCATCATAAACGGTCGCGGGAAATACTCTTCGATCTGGAAATGATCAGCATTGCGTGATGCATAGCGGCGGTTCAATGCCGTGATGACAAACCCAGCGGGGTCAGTTGATTCAAGGCGGACCACCATCAAGACACTGACGCCACGCGCGCGCGCCCTTAGCAAAGCATCTTGGATTTGTTCGGGCGGGTTTAGATAGGGGGTAACGATGATCACTTCTTGTGTGGCCGCATCAATCGCATC
>JBLHNX010000017.1:0-16319 GCA_047622125.1 Paracoccaceae bacterium
TGGAGAGCGATTGTGATTCTGCGCTTTTGATCAACACCGATTCGACACATTGGTTCTATGACGACGACAGTAATGGCAACGGCGATCCGCGTCTTGATATCGTGCGGGTTGGCGACGGTCTCCTCGACGTCTGGATTGGCACATTTGATGGTGCGTACTGCGATGCTGTCCTAACACTCGAGACGTTCTAAGCGTTTCAGTAAACTTATTAGCCACAATAGGCCGCGTGGGGACACCTGCGCGGCCCTTTTTTGTCAATTAGACTGACTGGCCGTTTTCGCAGGCCCAACGTAAGGAATGCCCTGCCAAAAGCCGCAAGTTAACGCTGGGCAATAGGATGTTTTGCGACATGTTCCTTCTCATAGACAAATTTGGGGAAACATTATGGGACATCTACTAATCGCGATAACAGCAATTTTCAGTTTTGCAGGTGCTGCACAAGCCTGCCCAGACTACACTCTCTGGGTCGCCAACACATTTAATTTTTCTGGCGATCAACTGTATTCGCCGCGTAGTTTCGGCGTCAGTGTAGGTGGTGACAATTACCTTCCTGACTGTGGGTACAGTTGCGATGTTGTCGGGTATTTCCCGACAACGCCCGACTTCTCCTTCGATCTCAGCAATATGAACGGTTACCGATTGGAAATTTCAGTGTTGAGCAACTGTGATGCGGCGCGGTTGGTCAATACGGCGGACACGCTGTGGTTTTACGATGACGACAGCAACGGCCAAGCGGACCCGCGTATTGATCTGTCAGATCGCCAGATCGGGAACGGGGTCCTTGATGTCTGGATCGGGACCTATGATGGCGACTTCTGCGATGCCACTTTGACGCTTGAGACGTTCTAAGGGCTTCTTTGACTGCACTATTTTGAGCCGCATAGGAGATTGGCGGTACGTTTGGGGGTGCGGTGGGATTTTGTCATATTTTATTTAACTATATCAAATATTTGACGGCAAAATGTGCGCTCATGTGTGGGCACCACTAAACCCAAACCAAACAGATCTGTCCTACGGGTTTTGCCGTGCAATTCTCGTGCCTGTGCGCGCAGGCATGATGCTTTGTCTTGCGCCACGCGGCCTTGCATCACCGACCACACGGCATCCGCGCGAAACATGACATAAATCAATACAATGAATCCAGTGACGGGCGATAGTTGGCCATGCTGGATATGATTTTGCGCGCGACCAGAAGGTAGGGATTATGGCTGACTATCACACCAAGCCGCTCTGGGATGTTTTGGATGATTTCGGCAGCTCGGCCGACGGGTTGAGCACTGCCGAGGCAAAAGCGCGTTTGGAACGTGGTGGTGCGAACGAATTGAAGGTGTCCAAAGACACACCGGAAATCGTCAAGTTCCTTCTGCAATTCAAGAATTTCTTTGCCATTCTGCTGATCGCTGGTGGCGCGCTTGCTATGACAGCCGAACAGCTTGATCCGGGAAATGGCAATCTTTATATCGCGATCGCGCTGATCGCCGTGGTGCTCTTGAATGCGATATTCACCTATTTCCAAGAGCATCAAAGCGAGCGCATCATGGACAGCTTTAAGAACATGCTGCCATCCATGATCACGGCCCTGCGCGACGGCAAACCCCAAGAAATTCCGGCGGGCGAACTCGTGCCGGGCGATGTGATTGTCCTAAATGAAGGCGACAAGGTGCCAGCTGACGGGCGCTTGATTGAAGCTAAGGAACTAAAGGTCGACAACTCCGGCCTGACCGGCGAGAGCGAGCCGCAAACACTGGACGAAACCAAGTCCAGCAAATCCATGCTGGAGAGCCCGAATATGGTTTTTTCAGGCAGCCTGGTTCAAAACGGCGAGGGCAAGGTGCTGTTGGTTGAAACCGGCATGAACACCCAGATCGGCGGGATCGTCACACTGACCAAGGCCACAACAGCCACTGAAACGCCGATCCACAAGGAGTTGAAGTACTTCATTAAAGTCATCAGCTTCATCGCGATTTTCTTGGGTATCAGCTTTTTTGCAGTGTCGGTTGCGATTGGTAACAACGTGATTGGCAGTTTGATTTTTGCGATCGGTATCATCGTTGCCAATGTTCCCGAAGGGCTGCTGCCCACGGTCACGTTAAGCCTGACAATGGCCAGCCGCCGCATGGCGCAGAAAAATGCCCTGATCAAAAACCTCGAAAGCGTCGAAACGCTGGGATCGACCACCGTCATCTGCACCGATAAAACCGGCACCCTGACCCAGAACCGGCTTGGGGTTAACACGGTGGTTGTCGGTGGCACACCATATTCAGCCAGCGACAATAGCATTGCAGATGCACCTGCCTTTGATCGTCTGCGGCGGGTGATGTGCATTTGTAACAACGCCTATCTGACCAATGATGGCTTTGCAGGCGACGCGACCGAGGGCGCCTTGCTGATCTATGCACGCGAACATGGCGACCCTGCGACCATATCGGATGTCGAGGAAATTGCCGAGCAGCCGTTTAACTCGACCAGCAAGCGAATGATCACGGTCACCGATGATGGCAGCGGGCCGCAGGCCTATCTTAAGGGTGCGCCAGAAGTTGTGCTTGCGATGTGCGACAGAGTGGTGCTGAGCGGTAAGGAATTTGCGCTGACGCCTGATCGCCATGGCGAGATCGTCGATGCCTATCACCAGTTGGCCGGTCGCGGAGAGCGCGGGCTAGGATACGCCGAACGGGCCTGTGACCGGAGCGGCGTGCCCGAGGACGGATATGTGTTTCTGGGCCTTACAGGCATGATTGACCCGCCGCGCCCCGAAGTTCCCGAGGCGCTTGAACGCTGCGTATCGGCGGGTATCCGGGTGATCATGCTTACAGGTGATTTCGGCCTGACCGCCAAAACAATTGCCCAGCAGATCGGCATGATGGGCCCGCACGGGCGCGTGGTACAGGGCGATGAACTGTCGCTCATGAGCGACGCCCAATTGCAGCAAGTCTTGCGCGACGAAGCCGAAATTATCTTTGCCCGCATCGCGCCTGCCCAGAAATTGCAGGTCGTTCAGGCGCTACAGGCCAACGGCGAGATCGTGACCGTAACAGGCGATGGCGTGAACGATGCGCCCGCGCTCAAGAATGCGGATATGGGCGTGGCAATGGGCGTCATGGGCACCGAAGTCGCCAAGGAAGCCAGTGATATGGTTCTGATGGACGACAACTTTGCCACGATCGTTGAGGCCGTCCAAGAAGGCCGCACCATCTTTGACAACATCAAGAAATTCATCGCCTATATCCTGACATCCAACATCCCCGAAATCTTGCCGTTCATTGCCTTTGTGTTGCTTGATATTCCTTTGCCGCTGACTGTGATCTTGATCTTGAGTATTGATCTGGGCACCGATATTTTACCCGCCCTTGGGCTTGGGGCGGAAAAACCCGAAGCCGATGTGATGAAACGCAAACCCCGCCGAAGGGGCGAACGGCTGCTAAGCCGGAACCTGCTGTTGATGAGCTATGGCATTGTCGGAATGCTTCAGGCGGCGGCAGGGTTTTTTACATATTTCACCATCCTTTACACAGGTGGCTGGGAATGGGGTCAGGAATTGGCCGGATCCGATCCGCTGTATCGCACAGCGATCACCGGGTTTTTTGCGTCGATCATCATCTGTCAGGTGGCTGACGTGATCATTTGCCGGACGCGTACCCAAAGCCTGCTCACGGTCGGCCTTTTCACGAATTGGCTTGTCTTGGTGGGGATTGGTTTCGAGCTGCTCTTGCTGGCCTGCATCAGCTATATTCCGGCCTTCAACACTTTCTTTGGCACAGCGCCGCTTGAGGCTTGGCATTTAATGCTATCGGTGCCCTTTGCCCTGTTCATCCTTCTTGGGGATGAATTGCGTCGTGTCTTTGTGCGCCGTGGCAATCCGTTCGTGCTGCGCTGGTTGACGTGGTGATCGGTTGATAGGCAGTGTGCCACGCCTACGCCTGTTGTGTGCCCTGCGCGCGCTGTTAAACTGGCACGACCCTAACCGGAGCGGCGTAGATGATCGACAAGTTGGAAATGTTCATCGCCCTCGCACGAGAGGAGCATTTTGGTCGCGCTGCTCAGGCCGTGGGTGTTACCCAGCCCACGTTATCTGCCGCCATAAAACAGCTTGAAGACCGCCTTGGTGTGATGCTGGTTTGGCGTGGATCGCGGTTTCAGGGGCTTACCCCCGAAGGGCAGCGCGTGCTGGAATGGGCGCGCCAGATCGTTGGTGATGCCCGCACCATGCGCGAGGAAATGCGCGCCGCGCGCCGCGGTCTGTCAGGCAACCTGCGCCTTGCGGTGATCCCCACGGCGCTGACGGTTGTGTCTGATCTGACGGCTGGTTTCACGGTCAAACATCCCGGCGTGCGCTTCACAGTGTTGTCGCGCACCTCGGCTGAAATCCTGACAATGCTTGAGAATTTACAGATCGACGCGGGCGTGACCTATTTGGAAAACGAACCGCTGGGGCGGGTCACGACCGTGCCAATCTATGCGGAACGTTATGTGTTGGTGGTGCGCGCTGATCATCCGCTAGCGGGGCAGGCGGGGGTGGATTGGGCGGCGTTGACTGACCTGCCATTGGGACTGCTCACACCTGATATGCAAAACCGCCGGATCATCAATTCGCATCTGGCCGAGGCGGGCGTCGAAGTCACGCCAAAGGTCGAGGCATCATCGACCATCGTGCTGATCAGCCACGTGCTGCAAGCAAACTGGGCCACCATCCTGCCCCTGCGCGCCGCCGAGATATTTCTAAAGGCAGGTGATCTGGCAGCGGTGCCGTTGACTGGAAGCGATGCCAGCCACGCGGTCGGGCTAATTGCACCATACCGTGAACCGCACACACCCGTGCTGGCAGCACTTTTGGCACAGGCGCAAAACGTGGCACAGTCGATTTCTGACCTTGGCGGCTACTGATAGATATTTTCTATCAAACAACGGAATAGCGATATTGATTACCATCGTGACCCGCGCGATAGTTCGCGGGCGCACGCAAGGAGTCCTGCAATGTCCGCTTCACAAGCCACAATCGAAACATTGGCCCGTATTCTGGCCGCCCATGACGGGCTTGAAGGGCCGCTATTGCCTATTCTGCACGCGGTCCAAGCCGAGCTTGGGTTTATCCCCGAGGACGTGCAGCCGATCATTGCCGCGCATCTGAACATCTCAAAGGCCGAAGTGCATGGCGTTGTGACGTTTTACCACGATTTCCGGGCCGCCCCGGCGGGCCGCCATGTCGTCAAAATCTGCCGCGCCGAAGCCTGTCAGGCAATGGGTGCCAACGGGCTGGCCGATGCGACATTGGCAAAGCTTGGCGTCGCATGGCATGGCACCACCGCCAATGGTGCTGTGACGATCGAACCGGTTTATTGTCTTGGTCTGTGCGCCTGTGGCCCAGCCGCAATGGTCGATGATCGTGTGGTTGGCCGCGTGGACACTGCGAAGATGGATGAACTTCTGGCGGAGGCAGGCGCATGAAGATTTACGTCCCTCTTGATAGCGCCGCCAAGGCACTAGGCGCTGATGCCGTTGCCAATGCGATCGTAGAACAGGCCGCCGCGCGCGGACTGGACGTGCAAGTGATCCGCAACGGATCACGCGGTATGGTCTGGCTGGAACCGCTGGTCGAGGTCGGCGATGATCGTCAAGCCTTTGGCCCCGTATCCGTCGCCGATGTCCCCGCTTTGCTAGATGGCAAGCTCAAGGGGCACGGAAAAGTTGCCGACATCGCGTTTTTCGCCAAGCAAACCCGTCTGACATTCGCCCGATGTGGCGTGATCGACCCGCTTGATCTGGATGATTATCAGGCCCACGGCGGGCTGGTTGGCTTGCGCCGCGCGGCTGGCATGACGGGGACGGAAATCGTTACCGAAGTGACCGAAAGCGGGCTGCGTGGTCGTGGTGGTGCTGGCTTTCCGACGGGTATCAAGTGGAAAACGGTTGCGGGTGCGCAAGCCTCGCAAAAATACATTGTCTGCAACGCCGACGAAGGCGACAGCGGCACATTTGCCGACCGTATGATCATGGAAGGCGACCCCTTTACCCTGATCGAAGGCATGGTAATCGCGGGCATCGCTGTGGGTGCGACCAAGGGCTATGTTTACCTGCGCAGTGAATATCCTGACGCGATCAAGATCATGCAGCAAGCGGTTGAAATCGCGCGCGAAAATGACGTTCTTGGTGAATCTGTTTTGGGTGGCAATCATGCCTTTGACATGGAAATTCGCGTCGGTGCAGGGGCATATGTTTGTGGCGAAGAAACCTCGTTGCTGAACTCGCTTGAAGGGAAACGTGGCGTGGTGCGGGCCAAACCACCGCTGCCCGCTTTGGAAGGCTTCCTTGGCAAGCCCACGGTTGTAAATAACGTGATTTCATTGGCGACTATTCCGGTGATCATGGAAAAGGGCGCGCAGCATTATCAAGACTTTGGCCTTGGGCGATCACGCGGAACCATTCCGATCCAAATCGCCGGAAACGTCGCCCATGGCGGGTTGTTCGAGGCTGCGTTTGGTATGCCCTTGGGTGAATTGATCGACGATATTGCTGGCGGCACTGCCACGGGCCGGCCCGTTAAGGCGGTACAAGTCGGTGGCCCACTTGGTGCGTATTTTCCGCGCACAAAATTCGACACGCCATTTGGCTACGAAGACTTTGACGGGCAGGGCGGGCTGATCGGCCACGCGGGCATCGTCGTGTTTGATGATAGCACCGACATGCTGGGCATGGCGCGCTTTGCGATGGAATTCTGCGCCGTTGAATCGTGTGGAAAATGCACGCCTTGCCGGATCGGTGCGGTGCGCGGCGTGGAAACGATAGACCGGATCGGGCGGGGCGACGCTGCCGCCGTCGAAATTTTGACCGACCTTTGCGAGACAATGCGTGACGGAAGCCTCTGCGCACTTGGCGGGTTCACCCCGTTCCCCGTCATGTCAGCACTCACGCATTTCCCTGACGATTTCGCCACCAACAAGGAGGCCGCCGAATGAAAGATTTCATCATCCCGACCGACATGGACATGGGCACGCCCGCGTCGCGTTCGCTTAATACGGTTACGCTGACGATTGACGGCTTTGATGTGACGGTTCCCGAAGGCACAAGCGTCATGCGGGCGTCGGCCGAAGCGGGCATTCAGGTGCCAAAGCTTTGCGCGACCGACAGCCTTGAAGCGTTCGGCTCTTGCCGCCTTTGCGTGGTTGAAATCGAAGGGCGGCGCGGCACACCCGCGTCCTGCACGACGCCCGTTGCCCAGGGCATGATCGTCAAAACGCAGACCCCGAAGGTAAAGAAGGTGCGCAAGGGCGTGATGGAGCTTTATATCTCTGATCACCCGCTTGATTGCCTGACTTGTGCGGCCAACGGCGATTGTGAATTGCAAGATATGGCAGGCATGGTCGGCCTGCGCGACGTGCGCTACGAGGCGGTCGCGACCCATTTTGAAACGCGCCATGCGGGTGGCGATGTGAATGCACAATTCATCCCCAAGGACGATTCAAACCCCTATTTCACCTATGATCCATCCAAGTGTATCGTGTGTTCGCGGTGCGTGCGCGCCTGCGAGGAAGTCCAAGGCACATTCGCGCTGACTATTGAAGGCATGGGCTTTAATTCCCGCGTCGCCGCTGGCTCCGCATCCGATGATTTCCTTGCATCCGACTGCGTATCTTGTGGCGCCTGCGTGCAGGCCTGCCCGACCGCAACCTTGCAGGAAAAATCAGTCATTGAACTGGGCACGCCGGAGCGATCGGTGATCACGACCTGCGCCTATTGCGGTGTGGGTTGTTCGTTCAAGGCAGAGTTGAACGGCGACGAATTGGTCCGCATGGTGCCTTATAAGAACGGCAAGGCAAACCGCGGTCACTCCTGCGTCAAAGGACGCTTTGCCTACGGCTACGCGAACCACACCGACCGCATTAAATTGCCTATGATCCGTGACAAGATCACCGACCCGTGGCGCGAGGTATCTTGGGACGAGGCGATTGATTACACTGCCACGAAATTGCGCGATCTACAGGCCAAGCATGGCCAGAAATCGATTGGCGGGATCACGTCAAGCCGTTGCACGAACGAGGAAACATTCCTTGTGCAAAAGATGATCCGCGCGACGTTTGGCAACAACAACACCGACACCTGTGCACGGGTCTGTCATTCACCCACCGGCTATGGTTTGAAGACAACGTTTGGCACGTCCGCAGGCACCCAAGATTTTGATTCCGTTGAACATACCGACGTTGTGATTGTGATCGGGGCGAACCCGACAGCGGCGCATCCGGTGTTTGCAAGCCGCTTGAAAAAGCGTCTGCGGGCAGGTGCAAAACTGATCGTGATCGATCCGCGCAAGATCGAACTGGTGAAAACGCCGCATGTATCCGCCGCGCATCATTTGCCGCTACGACCGGGCACAAACGTGGCCGTGT
Source organism: Paracoccaceae bacterium (assembly GCA_047622125.1). Taxonomy (GTDB): domain Bacteria; phylum Pseudomonadota; class Alphaproteobacteria; order Rhodobacterales; family Rhodobacteraceae; genus SW4. The sequence continues at coordinate 8,379 of JBLHNX010000017.1, forward strand.
TGACCAGCATCGCTCATGTGATTGTGACCGAAGGGCTGATGGACGAGGCGTTTATTCGCAATCGCTGTGACTGGAACGAGTTCGCCGAATACGCCGAATTTGTCAGCGATGCACGCCATTCCCCCGAAGCCACCGGCTTGCTGACGGGCGTCGACGCTGAAGAACTACGCGCCGCCGCTCGCCTGTTCGCCAAGGGCGGCAACGGTGCGATCTATTATGGCCTTGGCGTCACTGAACACTCGCAAGGCTCGACCACAGTCATGGCGATTGCCAACCTTGCGATGATGACCGGCAACTTGGGTCGCCCCGGTGTGGGTGTGAACCCGTTGCGCGGGCAAAACAACGTGCAGGGCGCCTGCGATATGGGCAGCTTCCCGCACGAATTGCCCGGGTATCGGCATGTGTCTGATGATGCGACCCGCGAGGTGTTTGAAAAGCTTTGGGGTGTCGAACTTGATGCGAAACCCGGTCTGCGTATTCCCAATATGCTGGACGCTGCCGTTGATGGCACGTTCAAGGGTCTATATGTGCAGGGCGAAGATATCTTGCAATCCGACCCCGACACCCGCCACGTCAAAGCGGGCCTTGAAGCGATGGAATGCGTCATCGTCCACGACCTGTTCCTCAACGAAACCGCCAACTACGCGCATGTGTTTTTGCCCGGGTCCACCTTCCTTGAAAAGGACGGAACGTTCACAAACGCTGAACGCCGCATTAACCGTGTCCGCAAGGTCATGGCGCCCTTGAACGGCTATGCGGATTGGGAAGTGACGATGCTGCTGGCCAACGCGATGGGTGCTGGCTGGACCTATACGCACCCCAGCCAAGTCATGGATGAAATCGCGGCGACGACCCCAAGTTTTGCCAATGTTTCCTATGAGTTACTGGATGAACGCGGATCGGTGCAGTGGCCCTGCAACGATGCCAATCCTGACGGCGCCCCGATCATGCATATCGACGGATTTGCGCGCGGGCGGGGGCAATTTATCATTACCGAATATATCGCCACCGAAGAACGCACCGGCGCGCGCTTCCCGCTGTTGTTAACCACTGGGCGGATCCTGTCGCAGTATAATGTCGGTGCGCAAACACGGCGCACGCAAAACGTGATCTGGCATGCCGAAGACGTGCTGGAAATCCATCCCCACGATGCCGAAGTGCGCGGCGTGAGTGATGGTGATTGGGTGAAATTGGCGTCGCGTTCCGGCGATACATCGCTGCGCGCGACGATCACCGACCGCGTGTCGCCCGGCGTGGTCTACACCACCTTCCACCACCCAGACACGCAGGCCAATGTGATCACCACCGACTATAGCGACTGGGCGACCAACTGCCCTGAATACAAAGTCACGGCGGTGCAGGTTGGCAAATCCAACGGCCCGACCGATTGGCAGGAAGATTACAATGCGCAGGCCGAACAGTCGCGCCGTATTCTGCCCGCTGCGGAATGAAGAAAGGTGCCCATAGCGTTGCTGGTCTTGCGGTCCGAAAGGGGCGTGAACAACCGGTGACGCGGGCGTTGCCCGAGGAAGTGCCGGTGGCGCTGGTTTATAACGGTAGCACGCAGGCCGTGATGATGGCCACGCCCGACGATCTGCATGACTTTGCTGTCGGGTTCAGCCTGAGCGAGGGAATCATCACCGACCCCGTGCAAATCATGCGATTCGAGATTGTCAAACACGGTCAAGGGCTTGAGGCGCAGATGTGGCTGTCCGAAGATCGTGCGGAGTTTCTCGCCGCGCGCCGCCGCTTTATGGCGGGGCCCGTGGGCTGCGGGCTCTGCGGGATCGATTCACTTGCCCAAGCGCTGCGCCACGTGCCCGCAGTTATCAGTGACCTGACGCTGGATGCCGCCGATATTCCCGCCGCCATGTCCGCCCTACGTGCGGCCCAACCGCTACACGATCAGACCCGCGCGGTGCATGCTGCCGGCTTCTATGTGGCGGGGCAGGGGATTGTTGTCGCCCGCGAAGATGTCGGGCGGCACAACGCGCTGGACAAGGTGATCGGTGCGATGGCGCGTGCAGGAATGAGCGGTGCTGTCGGCGCGATTGCCCTGACCAGCCGCGTGTCCGTTGAAATGGTGCAAAAATGCGCCGCCGCTGGATCGCCTGTGTTGATCGCCGTGTCGGCCCCTACGGTATTGGCCGTGCAAACGGCCCAAGACGCGGGCATCACAATCGCCGCGCTTGCCCGCGACGAAGCCTTTGAAATATTTACTCATTCTGCCCGTATCAAGACCGGAGCCACACACCATGTCGCCTGAAAAAATGACCATGATGACCAATCAGATCGCCAGCTTTTTCGCCACCCAACCTGACGCCGACAAGGCAGGCCGCGTGGCCGATCATCTGCGCGAATTCTGGGAACCACGGATGCTGGAACAGCTTTTCGCGCATCTAGATGGTGGCGGCGAAGGACTGACGCCATTGGCGCTGGAAGGCGCACAAAAGTTACGCGCCACCGCCTAGTGAAAATCGCGACTTTTCGGGATGATTTGCGCGTTGCGCGGATGGCGTGACGTGGGCGCGCGCGTATTGCGCAGCCCGTCCGGTGCCAGCCGTTGCAATGCATCTGTGCGATCCGTCAAATCCTGCGCAATCACATGCACAATCTCGACGTCGCGCTGCACATAACCCTCAATCGCCAGCAGGCGTGATTGCATCACCACCTTGCGAAAATGTTCCATCACCTTGGGCCATACCACCAGATTTGCGACCCCAGTTTCGTCTTCAATCGTGATAAAGCACACACCCTTGGCGGTGCCGGGCCTTTGGCGGATCAACACTAGCCCTGCCATGCGTAGCTTTTTGAAATTGGGCGCGTTTTTCAGATCGGCGCAGCTTGTGTAGCCCTGTTTTGCAAGGCTCGCACGCATGAATGACATGGGATGCGCCTTGAGGCTAAGGCGCAGCGTTTGATAATCCGCCACCACTTGTTCGCAGACGGGCATCACGGGCAAGGGCACGGCCACCTCGGCCCCCTCATCGCGCGCGTCTTGGAACAGCGGCAGATCGGGCGCATCGCGCATCGCTTTGGCCTCCCACAACGCTTGACGACGATCAATGAACAGCGAGCGGAAGGCATCCGCCTCGGCCAGACGCCGCAAAATCGGCGCAGTCAGACGTGCGCGTTCCTTAACCTCGCCCATATCGCGAAACGGCACATCACGCGCCGCCATGATCCGCACCGCCGCATCAATCCGCAGCCCGCTGACCTGCCGCAAGCCCAATCGCAGGGCAAACGCCCCATCCGCCAGCGGTTCTAGCGTGCTGTCCCATTCGGAATAATTCACATCCGGCGGGCGCACCGTCACGTTATGATCGCGCGCATCGCGCACAAGCTGGGCGGGGGCATAAAACCCCATCGGTTGCGAATTGAGCAATGCCGCACAAAACGCCGCCGGATAATGGCACTTCAGCCAGCTTGAGACATAGACCAATTGCGCAAAGCTTGCCGCGTGGCTTTCAGGGAAACCGTATTCGCCAAAGCCTTTGATCTGGTTAAAACAGCGCGTGGCAAATTCAACGTCATAACCGCGCCGCACCATTCGCCCGACCATCTTGCCCTCAAGCGCGCCGATGGTGCCTTTAGACCGAAACGTCGCCATGGCTTTGCGCAATTCATTGGCCTCGGCGGGGCTGAACTCGGCGGCATCAATCGCGATTTTCATCGCCTGTTCCTGAAAGATCGGCACGCCAAGGGTGCGCCCTAAGATATTCTTCAGCTCAGCCGGATCATGGGGCGCACCGGGTGCGGGATAGGCGACCGCTTCGGTGCCCGCACGGCGGCGCAGGTAGGGATGCACCATATCGCCCTGAATGGGGCCAGGCCGCACGATCGCCACCTCGATCACCAGATCATAAAAGGTGCGTGGGCGCAGGCGCGGCAACATGTTGATCTGCGCGCGGCTTTCCACCTGAAACACGCCGATACTGTCGCCCTTGCACAGCATGTCATAGACGCGCGGGTCTTCTTTTGGCGTACTCGCAAGGTCATAGCGGCGACCATAATGCCCATCAATCAGATCGAAACATTTGCGGATACAGGTCAGCATCCCCAGCGCCAGAATATCGACCTTGAAGATGCCCAAAGCCGCGATATCGTCCTTGTCCCATTCGATAAAACTACGCTCTGGCATCGCACCATTGCCAATCGGCACAGTCTCGCTCAATGGCCTTTCCGTCAGGATAAACCCGCCCACATGCTGGCCCAGATGGCGCGGCATGCCGATCAACTGGCGCGCCAGCAGGATCGTGCGGCGCAGCACCGGATCAGACATATCCAAACCCGCCTCGCGTGCGTGCCCCTTGTCTACATCCGTGCCCCATGACCCCCAGATCGTCTTGGCCATGGCGCCGGTGACATCCTCGCTTAACCCCATCACCTTGCCGACCTCGCGGATCGCAGATCGCGGCCGATAATGGATCACCGTGGCACAAAGCCCCGCACGATCACGGCCATATTTGCCATAGATATGCTGGATCACTTCCTCGCGCCGTTCGTGTTCGAAATCCACATCAATATCTGGGGGTTCGCGGCGTTCCTCGCTGATGAACCGCTCGAATAACAACGCGTGCTGGGCGGGATCAACGGCGGTAATTCCCAGCGCGTAGCACACAGCCGAATTGGCCGCCGACCCGCGCCCCTGACACAGGATCGGCGGGCTCACATCCTCGCGGGCAAACTTGACGATGCTTTCGATGGTCAGGATGTAGCGGGCGATTTCCAGCTTGGCGATCATCGCCAACTCGCGCTCGATCACATCACGGGTCTTGACAGGCAGCCCATCAGGCCAGCGCAACCCCGCCCCTGCATAGGTATTCTCGCGCAAGACATCATCCGCGTCACGGCCCGCAGGCAAGGTCTCGCTTGGATATTCATAGCGCAGATCGCGCAGATCAAAGCGGCAGGCATCGGCCACCTTGCGGGTCGCGGCAATCGCATGCGGCCAGGGGGCAAACAACCGCTGCATTTCGCCCGCAGGTTTCAGATGCCGCTCGCCATTGGCCTCAAGACGGGCACCGGCGGTGTGGATCGTGCATTTCTCGCGAATACAGCTCATCACATCCTGAAGCGGGCGGCGATCGGGCGCGTGATAAAGCACATCATTACTGGCCAAAATCGCCAACCCATGCCGCATGGCCAAGCTATCCAATCGATTGATCCGCGCCACATCATCCCCGCGATACAAATACGCCGCCGCGATGTGACGCATCTGTGGCAGGGCGCGGACATAACGGGGCAGATCGCGCGCAAAGTGATCCAAATTTGCGGGTGGCAGCACAATCAGTTGCAACCCCTCCTGATGCGTCGCCAAATCTGCCAGGGTTATCTCGGTCACGGCCTTGTCCTGCCAGCTCCCGTCAGGGCGCCCTCGCTTGCCTTTGGACAACAGCGTCGACAGCCGCCCATAAGCATCACGATCCACCGGATAGGCCAGAAACTGCGCGCCGCAAACCAGCTCCAACCGGCAGCCGATCAACGGACGCAGCCCCGCGCGCGTTGCCTCAAGATACAGCCGCACAACCCCCGCAAGGGTATTCACATCGGCAATGCCAATCGCATCATAGCCCAGTGCCCAAGCCTCGCTTGCCAGATCAACCGCATCGGACGCCCCGCGCAGAAACGAAAAACAACTCAGCACCCCCAGTTCGACAAAAGGTCCACGCGGATTGGGCGCAAACACCCCGTCCTCGGGCAAGGTCCTGCGCGGATGGGCATGATCATTTTCAGGCATCACGCAGTCCCTCCAATCTCATCTTGCCAAAAATATCCCCGCCGGAGGCGTCATGGCCCGCAACACGCACCACCCTCGCGTGACGCGCCCCGCCCGCCGCAGGCGCCCCGCCCGCCGCAGGCGCCAATGCCCCAACGGGGCTTTGAGTCAAATTCATGCGAAAACCCCGTGGATCATCCACCGTGGATCACCGCCGCGCCCGTCGCCATGCAAGCCTTCACGGTAAAGCCAGAACCGACAGCCGGTATGATCCTCGATCCGGTAATAATCGCGCAACCGCGTGCCAGGGCGGTCGGCCCACCATTCGGGCGCGATACGTTCGGGGCCAGCAAAGCGGGTGACACGGTGGGTGACGCGGCGCCAAACAAACTGAGCGGGCGGGCCTTCGGGTACGCCATAGAGCACGCGGACTTCCTCGGGCGGGTCTAGCAGACGGATCGGGCGCAGGGTGCGTAAGGGCGCGGGCGGTACGATCTCCCCCGCCATCGCCGGCTGCCAGCCTTCGCGTCGTTCGGGGATATGGCTGTCGCGCAGGGTGGGGCGGCGCACGGCACCCGCGCCAAACTTTGCTGACAGACGATCAATCATGCGGCCCAGCTCCGCGCCGTTATCCGCACCGCCTTCGAGGCGGGTTTGAACGGTGGGCAGGTTTTCGGCCACGGCGGCCGCCAATGTGATCAGATCAAACCCGAATCCGGGATCAATCCGCTCAAGCTTGCCATCAAACAACCGGCGGATGTGGTCGGGGTCGCGGCTGGGTTGGGATGTGGCGACGCTGATCTGCGATACCTCGCCGTCGGTGAGAAACACCGTCAGGGTCACGCGGCGCGCGCCAAAACCGGCAGCGAACAGATCGGTGCAAAGTGTGTCACACAGGGCGGGCAGATGCGGTTCGGGATCTTGCACGGGTTCGGCCAATGCAGATTGTGTGGCAAAACGCGGCGGATCATCAGGACTGCTGACGGGTTCGCCCAAGTGCCCCATCATCTGATCAAGGCGCAGCAGCGGGTTCTTTGCCAAGGGCGCGCGCGCAAATCGCCGCGCCAGCGACACGCGCGGCACCGCCGCCAGATCGCCGACAGTTTTCAAGCCCAACCGTTGCAGTAACACGACTGTGTCGCCATCCAGCCGCAATGCGCGCACGGGCAGGGGCGATAGCTGTGCGGCAAAATCTTGCGCGCTGCAAATGCGCCGCACTCCGCCAAACCGCGCCATTGCCCAAGCAGCCCCATGGGTCGGGGCGGTGGCAAGGCTGGCGCTGAGGCCAAGGGTGGACAAACGCGTTTCGATCTCGCGCAGCATCGCCGCTTCGCCGCCCAGCAGATGATCCGATCCACTGGTGTCCAGCACCAGGCCCGTCGCGCCATCCGTGGCCGTCCACGGACACCAGCGCCGCGCCCAGATCATCAGTTTTTCAAGCGCGACCCGATCGCCACCGATATCGGCAAATTCGACCCGTAGATCAGGGCACAGCGCGCGCATATCCACGACCCGCGCGCCGATGTGAATGCCTTGCAATTGTGCGGCGCGGTTCGTGGCATGCACCACGGGCCCGTGTGTGCCTTCCACGGCCAGCACCACGGGTAAATCATCAGGCGGGGCCAGCGTGTTTTGCGCTGCCCACCGCAGCCAGCGCTCCATTGCGAAACGCGGCAAGTGGATGGCAGTGATACGCCGCACTGTGTGATCGCGCGCGGGGATCGGCAGGCTGTCCTTGGTCGGTGCGGCTGCGTCTTGTCCCAAGACGATCGCCTCCCGCCCAGAACCCCGTCTTGAGACTTCAGGTTTGCTGCGTGGCACGCCGACAGGGCTAAAGCTGTCGGGAATGTCCTGTGTCACGGTGGCAGGCGCGGACCTGTCAATCGCGGGTCGGTTTTCGAGCGCCGCGCGCATCGCTGCAATCGCCTGCTCCAGTTTGGCAGGTGGGGGATTGGTTGCATCCTTGCGCGAAGGGAAGGCGAGGACGGGCAGCTTGTCCTCGCCACTCATGATCGGGGCCGCTTTTTGCGGGCTAGCGCCTTCGGCGAGGATATTTTTGGCAAGATGAGGAGGGCGGTACGATTAGGCCCGCGCGCGGTGTTGATCATGCGCGCTGGCTTCGACCCCGTGGTCCAGCACCAGTTTTTCGCCGTCATGGTGCGCCACCCAATCGCCCGGGGTTTGCCACCTTGCTCGAAATAGGTCCGCCCGCCACATCGGCG
>JBLHNX010000018.1:0-16111 GCA_047622125.1 Paracoccaceae bacterium
TGCTGCGTGCGCTGACCACGCTGGCCTGCGTCACGGCGTTTCAGACACTGGCGATGGCAGCGTATATGGCATGGCGCGAACGCGGCGAGATCGGCCGCGTGTTCGCCGTCTGGCGTGTGGGACTACTGGTGGGGATCAGCAGTATGATCGGTTCGATCTGCTGGTTTACGGCCTTTGCGCTGCAAACGGTGGCCTACGTCAAAGCACTGGGTCAGGTCGAACTTATATTTTCGTTCCTCGTTTCTGCGCTAATTTTCAAAGAAAAAACCACCGCCCGCGAATATCAGGGCGTGGCGATCCTTTGCGTGGCGATCATTGCGCTGATTGTCTTTATCTAAGCGGGCTGCGGCCACCCAGTTGCACAACAAAGCGGTCCTCGTCGTCATTGGTAAAGAACGGCACCGTGGCTGGCGGCGAAGGGTCAGCAATGCGCGCGGCGATTTCGGCCAGCACAACTTCGGTGATGAACGGCAGGTCGAAATCACGCGCATTGGCCAGCGGGATCCATTGCAGATCGCTAAGTTCGTCCTCGGCATGGGTGAAATCATCGGGGTCACTGCGCAAGGCATCAGCATCTGCGAGGAAAAACCGCGCATCAAAGCGGCGCGGCAATCCTTTTGGCGTGATTGCGCGGAACACGAATTGCAGCCCGTCAGGCGTCGGGCGATGGCCCGTGCGGGCAAACCCGCGCCAGCCTTGCGGTGCATCTGGCCACTCAGCGGGAACACCCAGTATTTGGCCAGTTTCCTCCCACAGCTCGCGAATCGCTGCGGCGGCCAGCGCGCTGGCAGGCAGGGTGCTGTTTTCGCCAAGGCGTGCATCGCAGGGTGCGGGGATTGGATGGGCCAACGGGATGTCTGCGTCACCGGCATCAACAGCGCCACCGGGAAAGACGAATTTGTTGGGCATGAACGCCGCTTTTGCACCGCGTTGTCCCATCAGGATGCGCGGGGCGGTAGCGCGATCGCGCAGCACGATAATCGTGGCGGCGTCCCTTATTGCAGTCTTGTCCATGTGATATTCCCCTCGTCTTGCTAGGCGGGGGCGCCAAACCCGTGCATGCGCCGCGACCATTGTATGGCGACAACGACACCCTTAAGCCGTGGCAAAAGGAAAAGCGACAGCGCCACAACGCCAACCGTAAAGACGGTGGCTAGCACCAAAGGTTCGGGGCGAAAGCGCGTAAAGGCAATGTGGATCAGCGGGGCCATTATGTGGCCAACCACAAGGATCGTCAGATATGCAGGCCCGTCATCGGCGCGATGGTGAAACAATTCCTCGCGGCAAACGGGGCATTCAACCACAACTTTCAGATAGCCGTTAAATAAATGACCCTCGCCGCAATTGGGGCATTTGCGCTGGAAACCGCGCCATATCGCGGGTTTTACGGGGCGATCATCCTCAGCCAGGGGGGCTGTGCTGGTGTCATGGGTCATGGTTCGGGGTCCTTTGCGTGACCCCTGACATGCGGGTTTGGCGTCAAAATAGAAAGGGGACAAAATGTCGTTGCGGCGCGATGTCGCAAAAATAGTTTGGGCAAGTGCGACGGAAAGTTTGGCGTGGCCCGTTTGAGGTACATCGGCAGCAGTTGAGGGCCGCCGGTTAAGTTGAACCTCGAAAGGAAAAACAAATGAAAACGACACTCTTGATGGCAGGTATCGCTACAGCACTGATGGTAAACATGGCCGAGGCCCGCGCGCCCGGTGGTGCTGATGGCCCAATGCTGCCCGAATTCTCGCAGCTTGACGCCGATGGTAATGGTCAGGTGACCGCTGAAGAAATGCAGGCCGGAATGCAGGCGCAAGGCGCTGAACGATTCGCCGCTGTTGACACAAACGGTGACGGCGCGCTTTCGGCAGAAGAGCTGACTGCCGCAGCCGAGGCCCGCGATGCGGAACGCCGTGGAGGCAATGTTGAACGCATGATCAGCCGTATGGATACCAACGAAGACGGTTTGCTTCAGATGGAAGAAATGCAAGCGCGTGGCGAAGGCCGCGGCGAGCGTGGCAATCGTGGCAATGGCGGTGAAGACCGTATGTTCTCGCGAATGGACACCAATGACGACGGCATGCTGAGCGCGGAAGAATACGAAGCCGCCAAGGCATTTATGGCTGAACGTGGTGGTCGTGGTGATCGCGATGGCCGTGGTCATGGCGGCAACTAAGCTGTAACGGGTTGGTGCCCGCCCATCGTTCCCTTCCCCTGTCTTCTCAGACGGGCGGGCACCAGCATTGCCGAAAGCGGCACGAGTGATTAGCAAAGCGATCAATGAACAAGACACCCGATCAGGGCACCCTCGCGGATGCACCGGACGAAGCGCTTCTGATTGCTTATGCGAACGGGGATGTCGCGGCTGCGCAGGTCTTGGCGGTTCGCCTTGCACCAAGGATCATGGCGCAAGCGATCCGCATGCTGCAGAACCACGCCGAGGCCGAGGATGTGACCCAAGACGCGCTAATGCGGTTGTGGAAAATCGCACCCGATTGGCGGCAAGGCGAAGCACAGGTAACGACATGGCTTTATCGTGTGGTTGCCAATCTGTGCACGGATCGTTTGCGCAAGCGCGGGCGCGGCGTCGCACTGGATGCTGTGGCCGAACCGGAAAGTGGCGCGCCATCTGTTACGCAGCAGATGCAGGACAACACACGGATGGCTGCGCTGCGCGATGCATTGGCCGATCTGCCAGAACGGCAGGCCCAAGCGGTGGCGTTACGCCATTTAGAAGAACTGGGAAATCCCGAGATTGCCCAGATCATGGACATCAGCGTCGAGGCAGTCGAGAGTCTGATCGCACGCGGGAAACGGGCATTGGCGCAAAGTTTAGCGCCACGCAAAGCAGAATTGGGGTTTGAAAATGACGAACCATAGCGACGACAAAATGCTGGATGACCTGTTTGGTCAGGCCCGCAGCGCGCGTGCGCAGCCTTCGGATGCGTTGATGGCGCGGATTGCGGCGGACGCTGTTGCAGTCATGCCTGCGCCCATGGCCCTTGCCCCAAAGGGTATGCGCGTCGGTTTCTTGGCAGCCCTTGCCGCAGCGCTTGGCGGGTGGCCGGTTATCAGTGGTCTGACAGCCGCAACCGTCGCGGGTGTTTGGATCGGGTTTGCTCCGCCACAAAGCCTTGATACCATCGCTACCGACCTGTGGGGAGGCAGCGACATAACTGTGCCGTTCCTTGAACTAAGCGACCCATTTGGATTGGAGGGCTAAGCCATGAGCACGCCTGAGACACCCATGAAACCCACACCGATGCGCCCTGGCTTGCGCGTTGTGCTTGTGATCTCGCTTGCGCTGAATTTGATGGTCGCCGGTGTCGTTGCCGGAATGGTCTTTTCTGGTCGCGGACCGGCAGGTGATGCCTATCGGGTCGATCTGTCGCTTGGTCCGTTTGCCCGCGCACTTGCACCCGAAGACGTGGAGTCGATCCGCAACGATCTGATTGATCGGCGAGGGGATATGCGACGTGACCGGCGGGCGATGATTGCGGACACACGTGGCCTGATCGTGATTCTACGCGATGATCCCTATGATCCTGATGCGGCAGCTGAAATCCTGTTGCGCCAGCGTGTGCGCGTGGCCGATCTTCAGACGATAGGGCAGGATCTTGTGCTTGCGCGGATCGCCCAGATGGCCCCTGAAACACGCGCGGCATTTGCAGATCGGCTGGAGCGTGAAATGCGCCGGATGGGGCGCGATTCCGAGCGTGGTAATTAGGCCGCAGACATACTGACCGTGTTGCGACCGGCGGTCTTTGCGTCAAACAATGCGGCATCGGCACGGCCCATGATGGTGGTTGTGGCTTCGGCGGCATTCGCATCGCTTTGCCCCAGCGCGACCCCGATCGACACAGTGACAGGGATCGCCTTGCCGGTGGATTTGCTCTGAAACGGGCGTTCATGGATCAAAGCGCAAAGCCGTTTGGCGGCATCGCGAGCCTTGGCGGCGGTGGTATCGGGCATGGCGATCAGGAATTCTTCGCCGCCAATCCGCGCAATCATATCAATCGCACGCAGGTTATTGCGCAGCCGGTTGGACACTTCGGTCAAAACCTCGTCACCGACGCCGTGGCCATAGGCGTCGTTAATGGCCTTGAAGTGATCAATATCAAGGACCATCACCGCAAAATCGCGCCCCGTATCGGTTGCACGATCAGCCATCCGTTTCAGGTGGGGAAGGGCGTAGCGGCGGTTGAACAATCCCGTGAGCGGATCAGTGACAGCCGCTTGCAGTCCGCTGCGCACCGTGTCGCGCAGCCTGTCTTGCTGATGCTTGCGATGCAAAAGTGTGTCAAAGCGATGCGCCAGTTCCGCGCCATTGGCACGCGCGGGCACAACATCGTTCGCGCCAAGATCAAGAACCATCGCAGCCACATCGTTGGCCCCATCGGGGCAGCGCACCAGTAGTGCGGCGTGACGCGTATCCGACCGGCTGCGCAATTCTGACACGAGCCGGAAAATCTGCGCCGGTCCCATGCCAAGTGCTGCGTCCTGTTCGCGGGTCGCGTCGATCACAAAAAGGTCCGGCGCTGGGCGCATGTTGAAACGCGCAAACAGTTCTTCGGGATGAAACCGCGCGCAACTGCGCCCGTTCCCCGACACCAGTTCGGCGCAAGCCATTTGTTCGGGATCGGTGCGCGCGGTGACGATAGCGATTTCGCCAGCGGGAACGAATGCCGCGCGCGCCTCGGCGAAACCAAGCGCGCGTTTCGTGTCGTCGCGCAATCGCAATTCGGAGTCAGCATCCCGCGCGCGCAATAGGCTTCGAATGCGCGCCTGCAGCACCGCGTCACTTATGGGTTTGGTCAACAGATCGTCTGCCCCGGCACATAGCGCAGCAACACGTGTCTGTGGTGTGTCGAATTGGCCGGTCGCAATGATCGGAATATGCGCCGTTTTGGGGTTCCCCTTAACTGCGCGAAAGAAATCAAAAGCTGCCGCCTCGTCGTTGGCCGTGTCGCAGATAATCAGATTGGGCAGCGAGCCTTTCAATGCTGAGTTTGCTTCTTTTAGAGAGACACAAGGGCGCACTTCATGCCGGCTCGCAAGAAGGTTCACCTTCAATACGATTCTGTTTGTCGCAACAGTATCGACAATCAGAATTTTGCCAGACATTATTGTCGTCCCTTCATGGGCCATCCTAGCCCGATGACTCATATTGGCTTTGAATGGTTAAGAAACTGTTTCCGCAATCGTAAGGAATGCAAATGAGTCCTGAACAGGCCGAGGTTATCGCGATAAAGGCCTTGGGGTGGCTTGCGGGCCACGACGATCTTGGGCCGGCCTTTTTCGGGCACACCGGCGCCAGCGCCGAGGATTTGCGTGACAGAACTGCGGATCCGGCGTTTCTAGCCTCGGTTCTTGAGTATTTGACCATGGATGATCAATGGATCATTGCTTTTTGTGACGCCGAGAATCTGGCCTATGATCGACCGTTGCGCGCGCGTTACGCCTTGCCCGGTGCGGAGATGATGAACTGGACCTGAGGGTGTGAAGCCGCGTCAAAGTTAACAAGATCGTGAGGTAAACCTTGCCGCGCGAGTAACCAATCTTACGGACATCTTAACATGCGCATCGACGGAATTCTTTTCGACAAGGACGGCACCTTGTTTGATTTCAACGCCACGTGGGGCAGCTGGACGCAGGGCCTTTTGGCAGATGAAGGCGGGGGCGACGCGGCTCTTGTGGCCAATCTGGCCGATGTGCTGGGGTACGATCTGGCCACAAGTCTGTTTCGCCCAGATAGCATCGTGATCGCCAATACAGCCAGCTTTGTCGCGGATGCCATTCTGCCGCTGCTACCGCCGCAATCCAAAGCGGAGCTGATCGCACGAATGAACGCCAAATCGGCCCATGCGCCGCAAGCCGAAGCGACACCGCTTGGTCCGTTCCTGCATGATCTAACGATGCGTGGCTTGCGCCTTGGTGTCGCAACCAATGATGCCGAGGCTCCCGCGCGTGCCCATCTTGAAGCGGCAGGTGTGATTGACCGGTTTGATTTCATTGCTGGATTTGACAGCGGCTTTGGCGCGAAACCCGGCGCGGGGCAGTTGCTCGCGTTTAGCGCGCATGTGGCGATTTCGCCGGACCGTTGCGCGATGATCGGCGACAGTCTGCACGATCTACACGCAGCACAGAGTGCCGGTATGGTGGCGGTTGGGGTGCTGACGGGGCTTGCTTCGCGCGCTGATCTTGCACCGGCTGCGGATGTTGTGCTGGACAGTATCGCCGATATTCCTGCGTGGCTTGACAGTTCCGCGACCTGATCGCGGTTTGCGACAAAACACGTCGCGAACTGGACCGCATGTCATAACGGCGGGCGCGATGCTGGGTTTAATGATGGAGAGCCCAATGACCGATGCCCCAACCCGCAAGCGCCGCGCTGGCGGACGTGCTGCAAACACGGCCCGACGTGGCGCGCAATTGTTCAAGCAAATGCCGTTCAATCCGCCGATCAATATCGACCGCCCGACCGAACCGTTGGACGGCGACGGTGTGCAAGCGATCCACGATGGCGCGATGCGGATCCTTGAAGAGATCGGCATCGAGTTTCTGAACGAAGAAGCCATTGAAATCTTCAAAGAAGCGGGCTGCATCGTTAACGGCACCAACGTGCGTATGGGACGTGACTGGGTGATGGAAATGCTGGCCAAAGCGCCGTCGCAATTCACCATCACCCCACGCAATCTGGATCGGGAAATCACCATTGGCGGCAATCATATGGTGTTCGGGAATGTGTCGTCGCCTCCCAACTATTTTGACCTCGAGATCGGTAAGAAGGTCAGCGGTAATCGTGAACAATGCGCAAACCTTCTGAAATTGACGCAGTATTTCAACTGCATCCATTTCGCAGGTGGCTATCCGGTGGAACCCGTGGACGTACATGCTTCTGTGCGCCATTTGGACGTGGTGCATGACAAATTGCTGCTGACGGACAAAGCTTGCCACGCTTATTCGCTTGGCAAGGAACGGGTCGAGGACGTGATGGAAATGGTCCGCATTGCAGGCGGGCTTACGGACGAAGAATTCGCCGCCAAGCCGCGTATGTATACCAACATCAACTCCACCAGTCCGCTAAAGCATGATGTGCCGATGATTGACGGCTGCCTGCGCGCGATCCGCAAAGGGCAGGCCGTGATTGTCACGCCATTTACCCTTGCCGGTGCGATGGCTCCTGTCACTATGTCGGGTGCTGTCGCACTGTCGATCGCTGAAGGGCTGTCAGCGATTGCCCTGTTTCAATACGTTAAACCGGGTTGTGCCTGCGTGATCGGCACCTTCACCAGCAACGTCGATATGATGTCGGGTGCGCCCGCCTTTGGCACACCCGAATATATGCGTGCCACGCAGATGACTGGTCAGATGGCGCGGTTTTACGGGCTACCGATGCGCGCATCTGGCGTGTGCGCTGCCAACGTGCCGGATGGGCAGGCCATGTGGGAGACCTCCAATAGCCTATGGTCAGCCGTGCAGTCGGGCACGAATGTGGTCTATCACGCAGCCGGTTGGCTTGAGGGGGGGCTGATTGCGTCCCCCGAAAAGTTCATCATGGATTGTGAAATTCTCCAGATGATCCAGCGCTATATGGACCCCGCGATTACCGCCACGGGGCCGGATGAAATTGCGATTGATACAATTCGCGAAGTTGGCCCCGGCGGGCATTACTTTGGCGTGCAGCACACCCAAGATCGATATGAAACCGCGTTCCATCAGCCGTTTGTCAGCGACTGGCGCAACTTTGAGGCGTGGGAACTGGCGGGCGGTATCTGGACCGCCGAGCGCGCCCATAAAATGTTCAAGAACATCATCGCCGAATTCGAAGCGCCGCCGATGGATATCGCCATCAAAGAAGAACTCGCGTCCTTTGTTGAACGGCGCAAAGCTGAGGGCGGCGCTCCGACCGATTTCTAAGGCGTCAGGCAGGATTCAAAACGCGCCGCCATTTGGGTTAGCATTGCGGCGTAGTGATCGGGCCCCGCCGGAATGCTGGCACCCAACGCATCGATCTGTGCTGTGCGCACGGGTGTGCCTTCTCCCACCAGCGCAGCCCAACGGGTATCGACCTGCGGGTCGGTCAGGATGCAGGTGATCGCGTCTTGGTCAAGGATGGCTTGCAGGTTGGCGATGCGCGCCGCACTTGGCGTTTGCGCGTCTGACAGGGCAATCGCCCCGCTGGTAGGCATGGAAAAACGCCGCGCGAAATAGCCATAGGCATCGTGGGCCACCAGATAGGGCGTGCCGCGCAACGGGGTCAGGCGGGCGTCGATCTCGGCTGCTAGGATCACGATTTCTGCACGCGCGGCATCGGCATTGCGGGCGTAGATCGCGCCGTTTTCAGGATCGGCCGCCGTCATCGCCGCCGCGATATGCGTGAGCCAGACCTGTGCCACATCCGGGTCAAGCCACGCATGTGGGTCAGTGTCGCCGTGATCATGGTCGTGATCATGATCGTCGTGGCCCGCCTCCAACCCGACCACGTCCCAGCCGTCGGTTTCCAGCAGAGTCAGCACCGTGGCGTCGCCGGTGAAATCGTGGATAGGGTCATGCAACCACGGAGTCAGTCCTTCGCCGACCCAAATCATGACCTCGGCGTCGTTCAGCGCGCGTGCGTCTGATGGGCGCAGGGCATAATCATGCGGCGAGGCCCCAGCGCGTAACAGCAGAGTGGGCGCGCCCAGATCACCCATGACCTGCGCCACAAGGCTATGCACGGGGGCAATATCGGCGAGCACTTTGGGCGGTTCGGCCCGCAGGGCAGCGGGGGTTAGCAGCAAAACGGATAGGGCGAAACGGAGCATAGCAACCTCTTGAATTGTGTGGACGCGGAGGATATAGTCGATATGTTATAACGTAACAACCCCTTGGATCACCATGGCCCGTCACGATACTTCTGCGACCCCGCTCGGGTTTGCCGCGCACGATCACACCGCCTGTCAGTCCAGCGCGCTGGCGACAGCCGATCAGCTTTGTGCAGCGCGCAGGGTGCAATTCACACCCGTGCGTCGCCGCGTGCTCGAGATTTTGTTGGAAAGCCACGAGGCGCTGGGCGCTTATGATGTGCTGGCACGTCTGAACGCCGAAGGGTTGGGATCAAAGCCACCCGTGGCTTATCGCGCCTTAGCGTTTCTTGTGGATCAGGGCTTTGTGCATCGGATCGAACGGTTGAATGCATTCATTGCCTGCGCCGACCCCAGCCATGACCATAGCCCCGCGTTTATGATCTGTCGCGCTTGCGGCACTGTCGCCGAAGCGCACGCGCAGATGCCGCTGGGTGACAGTGCCGCGCGCAGTGGCTTTCAGATCGAACAGACCGTGATCGAAGCCGAAGGCCTGTGCCCCGATTGCCAAGAGGTGCGCACGCCATGAGCTTGCTAGAGCTGAAAGGGATCGAGGCGCGCCATAGCGCAGGTGCCGTGTTGCACAACGTGTCCTTGTCGATTGAACCGGGCGAGATTGTCACGATTGTCGGCCCCAATGGGTCGGGAAAATCAACGCTGTTGCGGATCATGATCGGAGCGCTGCAACCGACCAAGGGCAGCGTCACCCGCGCGCCTGATCTGCGGATCGGTTATGTGCCGCAAACCCTGCATATTGATCCGACCTTGCCGATGACTGTGCGGCGGTTCCTTGATCTTCCCAATAGGGTCGACGCAATTGATGCAGCGGCGGCGTTGGAAAAGGCCGGCGTTGCAGGGCTGGGCCAGCAACAAATGGCGACCCTATCGGGCGGGCAATTCCAGCGGGTGCTGCTGGCGCGCGCGATCCTGTCACGACCAAATTTGCTGCTACTAGACGAGGCAACGCAGGGCTTGGATCAACCCGGATCGGCCAGTTTCTATCGCCAGATTGACGCTGTGCGCCACGACCTTGGCTGCGCTGTCGTGATGGTCAGTCATGAACTTCATGTGGTGATGAGCGCCTCGGATCGTGTGATCTGTCTGAACGGGCACATCTGTTGCGAAGGGACGCCGGATGTTGTCACAGCCGCACCCGCCTACCGAGAATTATTCGGGACGGGGACCAAAGGCGCGCTGGCACTCTATCGCCACGACCATGACCACGATCATGATCATGATCATGACCATGGGGATCACGCCTGATGTTGGACGATTTCATCATCCGCGCGGTTTTGGCCGCCGTGGGCACGGCCCTTGCGACGGGTCTGCTTGGTTGCTTCGTGGTCTGGCGGCGTATGGCCTATTTTGGCGACGCCACAGCCCATGCGGCTATTCTTGGTGTGGCCTTGTCACTGGCCTTTTCGGTGTCGATTTTCGCGGGCGTGTTGGCGGTGTCTTTGGCGGTGGCCCTTCTGGTCTTTGCTCTCAGCGGGCGGGGCGTGGCCATGGACACATTGCTGGGTGTGGTCTCGCATGGCGCGCTTGCTTTGGGACTTGTGGCGGTGTCGCTGGTGCCCGGAACACGGCTTGATCTTGACGCCTATCTGTTTGGCGATGTGCTGTTGGTGAGCGTCGAAAACCTTGCTGTGATCTGGGGTGGTGCTGTGATCGTGACCGCCGTGTTGGTGCGCAACTGGGCGGCGTTGTTAACGGCGACGCTATCACCCGATCTTGCATATGCCGCAGACATCAACCCGCGCCGAGAACAACTGATCCTGACGCTGCTTCTGGCAATGGTCGTGGCACTGTCGATCAAAGTCGTTGGCGCATTATTGATCACCGCGCTGCTGATTGTGCCAGCTGCCGCGGCCCGTGGCATTGCGCGCACACCCGAAGGGATGGCAGCCCTTGCGACGCTGATCGGGGTATTGTCGGCACTTGGCGGTATGGCGTTAAGTCTGCGGTTTGAAACGCCTGCAGGACCGTCGATTGTTTGCGTGGCCGTAGCGTTTTTTGCGATCAGCACTGTCGGCGCGCGCATCCGCGCCTAGCTGTCAGTATCCAGCCAGATCGTGACCGGTCCGTCATTTGTCAGGCTCACCTGCATATCCGCGCCAAAGCGCCCCGTTTGGATCGCAATGCCAAGGGCGGCCATTGCGGCGACAAAGGCCTCGTAGCTTGTGTTGCCCGCCTCAGGCGCTGCGGCTGGCGAAAAACCCGGACGGTTGCCGCGCGATGTGTCAGCAGCCAAGGTGAACTGGCTGACAATCAGGGCAGACCCGCCGATATCTGCCAAAGACAGGTTCATCTTGCCCGCATCGTCGGCGAAAATGCGCAGCTTGCTGATTTTCGCGGCCAGTTTCGCGGGCAGATCGGGAGTGTCGCCTTGCATGGCGCATACAAGGATCAGCAGGCCGTGATTGCATTCACCTACCAGCGCGCCATCCACGTGGACCTGCGCGGCTGTGACCCGCTGGATCAGGGCCCTCAAAGGCCCAATTCGGCGGCTGTGGGAGGGTTTGCGCCCGCGCGCGACACAGTAACAGCGGCGGCGCGCACACCAAGGCGAAGTGCGGCGCTAATTTCGTCCTCGGACAGGGCCGCGATGCGCGCCTTTGTCAGGCATCCGCCACGTTCGAGACCCGCCAGCAGCCCCGCGTTGAACGTATCACCAGCACCCACGGTGTCTACAACCTCGGCCCGTTCTGACGGCATGAACACCTTGTGGTTCGCCGTGTAGCCCGTGACGCCATCGGCACCTTGGGTGATGCACACCAGCTTGGCACCCTTTTGCACAAGCCCCATCGCCAGTTCGCCAAGGTCGCCTTCGCCTTCCATCCAATGCAGGTCTTCGTCGCTCAGTTTGATCACATCTGCGGCGGCCATCATCCGGTCAATCCGCATGCGGTAGGCGACCACGTCCTTGATGAACGACGGGCGGATGTTGGGGTCGATCATGGTCACGCGGCTTGGGGCCTCGCGCAGCATAAGCGACTCGTAAACCGCGCCGCAGCCATCCCCGACAAGTGAAATGCCCCCAAAGAAAAGCGCATCAGCTTCAACAGCAGGGGCGGCCGTCATTGTCCGCATGGCTGAATTCTCGTCATAAAACGCATAGGTCGCCTGACCGTTCACTAGTTTCACAAAGGCCACTGTGCAGGGCGCGACCATGCTGGGCGAGGGGCTGTGATCAACGCCACTGGCGGTCAACGCGTCGCGCAGGATATCGCCCAGGAAATCCGACGACATACCGCACAGGAACTGGGAGCTTACGCCCAGCCGCCCGAGCCCTATTGCCGTATTGAATACAGCGCCTCCCGGGTAAGGCGCAAACGCATCCTCCCCCATGGTCGTTTTGCGCGGCAGCATGTCGATCAGGGCTTCGCCACAGGACAGAATCATATCAGGTCTCCGGTTCTATTGGCTGTTAGCGATAACATATCCTGCGATTCCTGCAACAATCAGTCCGATCACCACCGCAAATGCGATCTTCCATGCGGAATAAGGACGCTCACCCTGCACGCGGCCGGTGCGGCCGTTGACGACAAAACGATAGGACTTGCCGCGGTATTTATAGGCGGCCATCCAGACGGGCAGCAGGATATGTTTGAACGTCACATCGCTGATATCGGTGTCGATTCCGTGGACGCGCTGCCGGTCGCCGCCGATGTCGAATTTCACATCTCGCACGATCACACGATCCATATGTGCGCGGGCCTCGCTATATCCTTCGTCCAGTTCGACCTGATATCCTTCGGCACGAAAACCGGCCAGAAATTCCGGGCGGTAGGGTTCAAGCGCGGACAAATCCCAAGGCTCTAACCCGTCGGTGTATTTCGTGGGCAGGGATTTGGACGCCAGCACCAACACATCATCAAAGAACCGCGCGACACGCCCCGATTTGCTGTGCCAACGGGTTTTGCGCACGCGGACCTGTTCGCGTTTGCCGTTTCGCGTCACGGTTCTGGTTTCGTAATAATCTGTGCCACGTTCGCCGCTGTAGCGGCTTTTAGTGTCCGCATCGAACGTCCAGTAGGGCACATATATGCCGTTCATTGCGCGCCCCTTACGGGCATATTGTTTGACACCATTGGGCGCGAACCAAAGGCTTCCCAGCCAGTTAGTCATGACCCCGCGCGCCTGACTTTCATCCAGCGCAAACGGCAGCAGCCCTTTGGGTTTGATATGACGATGCAGACCTGTATCCGTGACGACCGGCGTTGCACAGAACGGGCATTCAGCGGCATGCGCTGTTTCGTCGATCTCGGTCTGGGCACCACAATTGGGGCACTTCACGACGCGGGTTTCTTCGATTTCGGCGTCTGGCAGCTGATCGTTGAGGGCCGCGCGAAAATCCAGCTCGCGAATTGCGCCACCTTGGTAGTTGCCCGCTTCCGTCGGTTGCGTGTTGCCGCAATGGTCGCAGATCAGGCGGTCCTCGCCGGGATCAAAGCGCAGGTCTGCGCCGCATTGATCACACGGAAAGCGGTGTTCCTGCACGGGTTGGGCCGTGTCATATGGCGAAGCGGTATCTGTCATTTCAAGACCTATCTATCGACGATAATTTCCAGATCGCCAAGGCGTTGCATCAAAAGCGGGATCAATCTGCTTTGCCAGATATCACGATCAACCATCCCCGACGACATGCCGCCGTTTTCCGCGTAAAACTCACGGACCGGGATGCGGTCTGGGGCTGTTTCAAGCGCGTAGCCGATCAACGCCGCGATTTGCGCATGCAAGGCCGTGTTAAAGGCGGCGGTAGTCTCGGGCAATCCGCTGTCATCAAAATGGCTGCGCAATGCATCCCAAAGCACCGGATCGCCGCGCAACCCCCACTGCACGCCGACCCGATCAAAAAGCGCGTCGATCCGCGACACAGCTTAGCCTGCGGGCGGTGGCGGTGGCATGACCGTAAAGAGCTGCGCCAGTTCCGCGACCTCGTCCGCAGTTTTCCATCCGTCTTGGCCAGCGGTCCAGACATGGGTGGTGCGTTTCACATCGCCCTTGGCGACCATCTGGCCGATTGTTGCGCGCGAGAACGGCCCTGTAGTCGCGCCACCTTCTGCGATGTGCCAGACGTGTTCAACGGGTGGGGGCGGTGGTGCCATCCGTGCAGCGGCGGCGGCGGGGGCCGCGCCCCATGGTCCAGCCTGTGCCATTTGGCCAGCCATCGCCATGCCCATGCCAGCCCCAAGGCCGGCACCCATCGCGCCGGATGCTTCGCCACCCATACGCAGGGCTTCGGCGGCGGCGTATTTCATATGCGCATCCAGATCGCCGGTCAGCCCGCGCGATGTGCGGGTATCAAGCGCCTTTTCCACCGCAGGCGGCAGGCTGATGTTCTCGATATACAGTTCAGGGATCGAGATTCCGTAACCGGCAATCGTATCGGCAATCGCGCCCGCAATCAGCTTGCCCAGATCGGCGGTGTTTGCAGCCATATCCAGCACCGGAATGCCCGAGGCCGCGATCACGCGTGAAAACTCCTGCACGATGATATTGCGGACCTGAAAGCTGATCTCGTCCATGGTGAATTCGCCGTCGGTCCCAACAATCTCGGTCAGGAACTTGGCGGGGTCACTCACGCGCACGGAATAGGTGCCAAACGCGCGAATGCGGGTCGGGCCAAACTCGGGGTCGCGCAGCATAATCGGGTTTTTCGTGCCCCACTTCAGATCGTTGAACCGCGTCGTGTTGACGTAGTAAATTTCCGATTTGAACGGGCTTTTGAAACCATGATCCCAATGCTGAAGCGTGGTCATGATCGGCATGTTGTTGGTTTCAAGCATATAAAGGCCGGGCGTGAACACATCGGCCAACTGGCCTTCGTGCACGAACACCGCCGCTTGCCCTTCGCGCACGGTTAGCTTGGCGCCATATTTAATCTCGTGGTCTTCACGCTCAAAGCGCCAAACCATCGTGTCACGCGTGTCGTCGGTCCAATGAATCACGTCAATAAATTCGCCGGTTAGAAAATCGAGAATGCCCATATGTGGCTCCCTTCCTTGGTTAAATCTGTTTGGCTGTTGAGAGCCATCAACTCTCCCCTCCCAACAACTCCCGCGCGATGACGCGGGCGATGGGCGCTGCTTGGGCGGCGGTCATGCCGTTGCGCAGGCGCGGATCATACAGCATTTTCAGCAGCAGTTCATCGTGTGTCGTGAGCAGGGCGAATTCTTCGTCGTCGTTAAAGATTGACGGGCGGGCCTGCGGGCTGTCGTTGGCCAAACCCAGACCTTGGGCAATTTCCTCGTGGATGCAGGCAAGGCGCATCAGGTCGGGGTGTTCGCCGCGAATAAGGGCAACGGCGCGGGAATAGCTGGCGTCGTTGCCTTGCGAAAACGCGACAACAAGGCAAAGGGTATCGCGCGGCAATTGAAGGATCGCGCGCATGGTTGATGTGTTGATATCGGGCACGATCGCGCGCAATTGCGCCTCGTATCCGCGCCGGTCGTCCTCGTTCAGGATCAGCACATGGAAATTGGCATTCTCGCGGGCGGGTGTGATGCCAAGGCCCGTCAGACGCGCAAGCCGGTTGGCATAGCTGCGGACAGCGTTGGTGTCGGTGACGCGTTGATTGCTGGGAATGGCGTCGCCAAAAACGATGTCCATGCGGATCGGGCGCTCCCAACGGCGAAGATTGCTAATCGTCGGTTGGGCGCGAAAGCCATCGGTTTCGGCGACATATTCATCAAACAAAGCGATGCGCACGAAATTGCGCGCAAGCTGGGTGTCGGTAAAGGGCGTGTCCGGTCCGCCGCCATCCGTGCGAAGCAGCCCCTGTCCCAAAAGATCATTTTGCAGACGCTGATAGTGAACACGCAAGGCTGCGCTGTCTTGGCTGGCAGCACCCGGAAGGGTGATTGGGGCCGTCATCGGTGGCAGGGGTTCGGTAAACCCGCCAGGGCGCGAAGGGGGCACGGTGCCCGGATCAGCGGACTGCAAATCAATACAGGCCGTCAGTCCGGTCAGGGCCAAAAGCCCTAAACTGCGCAGGGCAAATCCTGCGATGTTTCCCGTGTTCCCCAATCGTTTAAACCGCGCCGGCGGCTGTGCCGATGTTGTGGCCGGTGCCTGTGTCGCGTGCCTTGGCGGCAGATAGCGTCGCCTTAAGCTCGGCTTCCATCGCCTTAAGCTCGACTTCGGCTTCGGCCCGCTTGCGCTTGCCTTCGTCCGCGATCTGCAAGCTTTCTTCGATGGTGCCGATCAGGTCTGCGTTGGCCTTTTTGATCGCTTCGATATCGAACACGCCGCGTTCCATTTCGGTGCGGATCATC
>JBLHNX010000019.1:0-15876 GCA_047622125.1 Paracoccaceae bacterium
GTTTGCTGCGCCATGTATATGGGGCGGATCACGTGACCTATGTGCGCAATTTCACGGATGTGGATGACAAGATCAACGCCACGGCTTTGGCCCGTCAAAAGGCGGGCGCGGCGGGGTCGTTGGAGGAACTGATTGCGCAGCGGTCTGACGAAACGATCGGCTGGTATCACGACGACATGGATGCCTTGGGCGCGCTGCGGCCGGATCTGGAGCCGCGCGCTACGGATTTTGTTGGGCAGATGGTGGCGATGATCGCTGATCTGGTGGCCAAGGGGAATGCATACGAGGCCGAGGGGCACGTGCTGTTTGCCGTTGAAAGTTATAGCGACTACGGCGCGCTGTCGGGCCGGTCGATCGACGATATGATCGCCGGTGCGCGGGTCGAGGTGGCGCCCTACAAGCGCAACCCGATGGATTTTGTGCTGTGGAAACCGTCGAGCGATGTGCAGCCCGGTTGGGACAGCCCTTGGGGGCGTGGACGTCCGGGGTGGCATATCGAGTGTTCGGCGATGAGCCATGAATTGCTCGGCGCGTCGTTTGATATTCACGGCGGCGGCAATGATTTGCAGTTTCCCCATCATGAAAACGAGATCGCCCAGTCCGCATGTGCCCATCCGGGTGCGGAGTTCGCCCGCTACTGGGTCCATAACGAGATGTTGCAAGTTGAAGGCAAGAAGATGTCCAAGTCCTTGGGCAATTTCTTTACGGTGCGCGATCTGTTGGATCAGGGTGTGGCCGGTGAGGTCATGCGGTTTGTGTTTCTTGGCACGCATTACGGTAAACCGATGGACTGGACCGAAGCCAAACGCGCCGAGGCCGAGGCAACCCTGCGCAAGTGGTATCAGGTATTGCACAGCCATGGGATGACGGTGGAGTCTGTGAAAGCGCTCAAGTCAGCGGGTAAGTGGGCCACTGACGCGGAATTCATTGGTGTCTTGGCCAATGATCTGAACACGCACGGCGCGATCGCGCGGCTGCATGTGTTATCAAAGGCACATACCGCCGAAGGGTTGGCACCCTTTGCGGCCGGGCTTGAAGTGCTGGGATTGATTGATAATTGGGCAGACCTGCCTGCCCTGGCGGGTGTAGACGGCGTTGTTGATGCCGTGGAAGACTGGGTTGGCGCGGTCATCGCCGGATTGCTGGCGAAGCGTCAGGCGGCCCGCGCGGCCAAGGATTTTGCGACAGCCGACGAGGTGCGCGATGTGTTGAACGCTGCGGGTGTGCAGGTCACCGATGTGGCGGGGCAGGCCAGCTGGCAGCCGGGACCGGATTTTGATGCGTCCAAGCTGGAGGGCTCGAAATGATGATGTGCCAGTGTTTGTGGGCAGGGATCGGATTTCCGCGCAAAATCCGTCACGGGGCGCTGCCCCGGACCCCGGGATATTTGGAGCAATATGAGGGAGGTCTGATGCGATGACTAAGGACCGTTTGTATCTCTACGACACGACGTTGCGTGACGGGCAGCAAACCCAAGGCGTGCAATTTTCCACGGCCGAGAAGCAGCAGATCGCTGTGGTTCTGGATGAATTGGGGCTGGATTATATCGAAGGTGGCTGGCCGGGTGCGAACCCGACGGATAGTGATTTCTTTGATGCCGCACCCAAGACCCGCGCGGTAATGACTGCTTTTGGTATGACCAAACGCAACGGCTATTCCGCTGATAATGACGATGTGCTGGCGGCGGTGATGAATGCCAAGACGCCTTCTGTCTGTCTGGTGGGCAAGACCCATGACTTCCATGTGACCACCGCGCTGGGGATCACGCTGGACGAGAACCTTGAGAATATAGCGGCCTCCGTTGCGCATCTTGTGGCGCAGGGGCGCGAAGCGCTGTTTGATGCCGAGCATTTCTTTGACGGCTATAAGGCGAACCGCGCCTATGCCTTGGCGGCGATCAAGACGGCGCATGTTGCAGGCGCGCGCTGGATTGTGCTGTGCGACACCAATGGCGGCACGCTGCCCCACGAGATTGGTGCGATTGTCGCGGATGTGATTGCTAGTGGGATCGCTGGTGAAAACCTTGGCATCCACACCCATAACGACACCGAAAACGCGGTGGCCAATTCGCTGGCGGCAGTTGATGCGGGCGTGCGGCAGGTGCAGGGCACGCTGAACGGGCTGGGTGAACGCTGTGGTAATGCCAATCTCACGTCGTTGATTGCCACGTTCTTGTTGAAGGAACCCTATGCCAGCACGCTGGAAACGGGTGTAACGCATGCCGCGCTGGCCGGTTTGCGCCGTGCCTCGCGCATGCTCGATGATATCTTGAACCGTGTGCCGCAAAAACAAGCGCCTTATGTGGGGTCATCGGCCTTTGCCCATAAGGCGGGCTTGCACGCCAGCGCGATTGCCAAAGACCCCACGACCTATGAACATATTGATCCGGCAATTGTCGGCAATACGCGCATCGTGCCGATGTCCAACCAAGCGGGGCAATCCAACCTGCGCGAACGTCTTGAACGCGCGGGTTTAGCCGTTGAAAAAGGTGATCCGGCGCTGACACGCATCCTTGACCGGATCAAAGAGCAAGAGGCGCGCGGGTATTCCTATGACACGGCGCAGGCCTCGTTTGAATTGCTGGCGCGCGAAGAATTGGGCCTGCTGCCGACCTTTTTCGAGGTCAAACGTTACCGCGTGACGGTTGAACGTCGCCGCAACAAACGCGGGCGCATGGTGTCCCTGTCCGAGGCAGTTGTTGTCGTGAAAATCAACGGCGAACGCATGCTCAATGTCAGCGAAAGCCAAGGGCCGGATGGCGGCGACCAAGGTCCGGTGAACGCATTGTCACGTGCGCTGTCTAAAGACCTTGGGCCATATCAGGGCATCATCGACGACATGCATCTGGTGGATTTCAAGGTGCGTATCACCAATGGCGGCACCGAGGCCGTGACGCGCGTTATTATCGACAGCGAAGACGGGCAGGGACGGCGTTGGTCTACGGTCGGTGTCAGTGCCAACATCGTTGATGCGTCGTTTGATGCGCTGCTCGATGCGATCAATTGGAAACTTCTGCGTGACGGGGCGACGGTGTGACATTGAACGCCTGCGCCGCGCTGGTTGAAAAGGGCGATCCGGATCGGTTTTTGGCGGCGATGTCTTGCCTGCCCGACCAACGCGCGGTGCTGTTTCCGCTTTATGCGGTCAATCTGGAAATCGCGCGGGCCCCTTGGGTAACCCGCGAGCCGTTGATCGCGCAGATGCGCTTGCAATTCTGGCGCGATATGGTGGCTGATGCCGTGGCTGGCAAACCTGCGCGCGCCCATGAAGTTGCGGGGCCGCTGGCTGATTTGATCACCACACATAACCTGCCTGCTTCGGTGTTTTCAACGCTGATCACTGCGCGCGAATGGGATATCGCGGGCGCACCGTTTAAGCGTGAAGAAGATGTGATCGCGCATATTGATCATGGTGCCGGGTCGTTGGTGGTTCTGGCGGCGCTGGCTTTGGGTGCATCGGTGGACGACGAGGAGCGCTTGCGCGAAGCGGCGATTGCCGGTGGTATCGCCAACTGGTTGATGGCTGTTCCGGCACTCACGGCGGCGGGGCGCAAACCGCTGGCCCATGAAACACTGGCTGAACTGCGCAATCTGGCCGATTATGGGCTTGGGATGTTGGACAAACACAAACCCCACAATTTTGGCAGGGCGGGTGCGGCCTTGCGGGCCAATTGGCGCGCGCGTGACCTGCTGCGCGCTGCTCACAAAGACCCGCAAAGCGTGCCGGAAGGTCGGCTCGGCACGTCGGAATTCCGCCGCAGGTTTAGCCTGATGATGTTGGGGCTGCGGGCCTAGCTTTCAAACGTGCGCGGGCGCATCACCAGCCAGATCAGCGCAGCGCCGGCCAGTGCCAGAAATGGTACCATGGCGATATTCACGGCAGTCCAGCCTTCGACGGCGGTGCCGCCCGAGCAGTTCATCAGACCGCCCGAGGCAAGCGAGGCAATCGTTACCATGCCAAAGACGATGAAATCGTTCATGCCCTGCACACGGCCGCGTTCATGGGGTTTATAGGCCGATGCCAGCATCGATGTCGCGCCGATAAAGCCAAAATTCCAGCCAATCCCCAACAGAGCCAAGGCAAGAAAGAAGTTGCCCAACTCGACGCCTGTTAACCCGACGACCCCTGCCAATCCAAGGATCACGAGGCCCAATGCAATGATCTTGCGGGCGCCAAACCGTGCGATCAGATGGCCGGTAAAAAACGACGGGATAAACATCGCCAACACATGCGCCGATACGATGTCAGAGGCACGATCCGTGGTAAACCCGCAGCCAACAACAGCCAGCGGCGTCGAGGTCATAACGAGGTTCATCAAGGCATAGGCGACCATGGCGCAGATAATCGCCACAAGGATCACCGGATCACGCAGTAATTCACGACGTGAGCGGCTTTGCGGGCTGTCCGCGCTCATCACTGGTGGTTTTGGAATGTTGAGGGCAAAGAACATCAACATGCCAACGACATTGATCGCGATCGCAACCATATAGGTGCCCACGAACGGCACGGCGGTTAGATCGGTCGTGACCTTGACCAGTTGCGGGCCGATAATTGCGGAGATCAGACCACCGGCCATGACATATGAAATCGCCTTGGGGCGGAAATCATCGGAGGCGGTATCAGCTGCCGCAAACCGGAAAAAACCCTGCGCGGACATGTAGATGCCAGTCAGGTAGCTGCCGACAAGGAACAGATAAAAGTTGCCGATCGACAAGGCATAAGCGCCGATGATCGAACCGACCATGCCGCCAATTGCGCCAACGAAAAAGCCAAAGCGCCGCCCCTTGATTTGCATCACGTGCGACAGCCACGGCGCCGTTGTCATCGATCCGAACACGATCATCGAAATCGGAAGGGTCGCAAAACAAAGTGACAGGCCAGCGCCGCGCGCCAGTTGTTGTCCCGCCAGCCCGCCAATCACAAAAATCATCGTAATCTGGCTGCCCAGAAACGCTTGCGCGGCCACAAGGATCGCCACGTTTCGTTTCGCGGCGGCATCGTCAATTTGGGTGTTCAATTCGGTCATGGTGCTAGCGGTAGTCCTGTTGCGCGTTCAAGGCAAGACGCGGTCGATTAGGTGCGCAAAGCTTCCTGACGCGCGGCCGCTGCGCAGACCCATCGCGGGCAAGGTGGCGCCAGTCGCTTCGGTGGCAGCAAACAACGGATCACCCTTGGCGTGCAGCGTGCTGGCATAGTGGAATTCGTGACCTGTCCATGTGCCCGACATTGGGCCGTGGTCTGTGTGCAGGTTGCGATAGCCCAGATGCAGTTTGCGCCGCTGAAATGACGTGGCAACATCAAGCAGGCCAAGCATCTGGTGGGATGTGCCCGCCGCATCGGTGACGCTTTCTCCCATTACCATGTAGCCGCCACATTCTCCATATATATCAGTATCTTTTGCGGCTCTTCTTAGGCTTTGCATGAAGGTTGTTGCGCCTGCGATTTGCCCTGCATGAAGTTCTGGATAGCCGCCCGGAAGATAAATGAAATCAGCGGGTTCCGGCCCTTCGTTGGCGAGTGGTGAAAAGAACGACAATTCGGCCCCAGCTGCGCGCCAATCATCCAAGATATGCGGATAGGTAAAGGCAAAGGCTTGATCGCGGGCAATAGCGATGCGTTGCGCGGGTGGCGCGATGCGGCGCGCGCTATGGGGTGTGATGGCGGGCGCGGATGCGGCCAATGCCAACAGCGCGTCCATGTCCAAGGCGTGAACCATCACATCAGCGGCGCTTTCAAGAAACGCCTCAAGATCACCGCGCTCGGTTGCCTGCACCAACCCAAGGTGGCGTGAGGGGTGCGCAAGGGTCGTATCGCGCGCCACCGCGCCAAAGACACGGACGTCGCCAAGCGCGTGGCGCAACATCGTTTCATGGCGGGGCGATCCGACGTTGTTAAGGATCACGCCAGCCACGGTCACACAGGGGTCATGGTTCGCAAATCCCGCAACCAGTGGCGCAACTGACCCTGCCATACGGGCGCAATCGACGATCAACACGACGGGCAGGCGCAAGTGACGTGCCAGATCAGCACTTGCCCCGCGCCCGTCAGGTGGCGCACCGTCAAACAGGCCCATCGCCCCTTCGATAATCAGATCACCGTCACCTGCGGCAAGGCTGTGCAGGCGGTCTGGCGTCATCGCCCATGCATCAAGGTTCAGACATGGTGCGCCCGACGCTGCCTCGTGAAAGCGTGGATCGATATAATCGGGGCCGGATTTGGCGGATCGGATTTGCGCGCCCATCCGCACGGCGGCGCGTAAAAATCCCAGTGTGATGGTTGTTTTGCCCGACCCTGACGCGGGCGCGGCAAAGATCAGCCCGCCCATCAGGCGCTCTCGGCAGGTCGTCCGCGCCCCAGCGGGTCCAGATTGCGCGGCGGGACACCGGCGGCCATTGATTGCCAGTCAAGCACCTGACGCATCAGCACCGAGCGCCCGACGCAGATGATCGCTGGCGGTTGCAGGCCGGAGGCGGCGATATCATCAACGATGGTGCCAAGCGTGGTTTCCAGCACTTGTTGCTCGGGCGTTGTCGCGGTTGTCACGACGGCGACGGGTTCGGACAGCGGGCGGCCAGCAGCGATCAATTCGGCCGCGATCCGCGCGATATGTTTCATGCCCATATAGATCACGATGACCTGTGATCCGGCCGCAATCGCTTTCCAATCCAATGAAGACGTCACGTCGCCCGATTGGTCATGTCCCGTCACAAAGGTTACGGATTGGTTCACATCGCGGTGCGTCACGGGAATGCCCGCATAGGCAAGCCCGCCGATACCAGCGGAAATGCCGGGGATAATGCGCACCGGAATGTCGTGCTGCACGAGGGTTTGCGCCTCTTCGCCGCCACGGCCAAACACGAACGGGTCACCGCCCTTGAGGCGCAAGACCCGTTTGCCCGCGCGCGCCAGATCAACCAGTTGCAGTGAAATGTCGCGCTGTTTGGCGCTGGGTTTGCCGCCGCGCTTGCCTGCATAGATATGTTCGGCCTGCGGTGCCCAGTCGAGAATCGCCTCTTGGACCAGCGCGTCATAGATCACCACATCGGCCTGACGTAATGCGTTGAGCGCATGCAAGGTCAACAGCCCCGGATCACCCGGACCAGCACCGCACAGCCACACCCATCCGGCCTGCAAAACAGGCCAGTCGTGAGTGGGAAGGGGCAGCGAGTCGCTCATGGGTTGGTTATGGCCCGTGAAAGCGTGCAGCGAAAGGCGGCAAACGACACCGGATTGCGGATTGGCGGCATGGGCGTGCGGGGTTAAGGTCGCGCAATGACACGCAAGCCATCAGGGGAATTGCGCCGTGGCTGGACCACAGGTGCCTGTGCAACCGCTGCCACCAAGGCGGCGTTGATGCGGCTGTGGGGTGGGGTCTTTCCTGACACGGTACAAGTCACGCTGCCCAAGGGCGAGGTGCCGGAATTTGCCGTGGCGCATACTGACAGTGGTGCGGGCTGGGCCGAGGCGGGTATTATCAAAGACGCGGGCGATGATCCTGATGTGACGCATGGCGCGCTGATCATCGCGCGGGTGGCGCAATCAAACGGTGGCGTGGTGTTTCGTGCAGGTGCCGGAGTAGGCACCGTGACCAAAGCGGGCCTGCCGATTGGCGTCGGCGAGCCTGCGATCAATCCGGTGCCGCGCGCGATGATGGATGAAGTCGTGGCAGAAATGGCGAGCGAATACGGGCAGCGGCCCGATATTGAAATCACGATCAGCATCCCGAACGGGGCTGAAATAGCCCTGCAAACATGGAACCCGCGTTTGGGGATCACAGGCGGATTGTCGGTGCTGGGCACCACGGGCATCGTGCGGCCGTTTTCTTGTGCGGCGTGGATCGCGTCAATCCATCGCGGCATAGATGTGGCACGCGCCAATGGTGTGGGCCACGTGGCGGGTTGCACTGGCAATACCAGCGAACGCACCGTGCAGGCGCTTTATGATTTGCCCGATCACGCGATGCTGGATATGGGTGATTTCGCCGGTGGGATGTTGAAATATCTGGCGCGCAATCCAGTCGCACGGGTGACGATTGGCGGCGGGATCGGCAAGATCACGAAGCTGGCGCAGGGGGCGGTTGATCTGCATTCGGGGCGCAGCCAAGTTGATTTTACCGCACTGGCCGATCTGATGGGTGACCCCAAGTTAGCGGATGCCAATACTGCACTTGAGGCTTATGAAATTGCAGGCGCGCCATTGGCGCAGGCGGTTGCGAGTCTTGCGTTAAAGCGGTTAACGGCGCGCTATAACGGAATGGAATTTGATGTGGTGATTATTGATCGCGCGGGCACGGTTATCGGGCGGGCAGGCGCATGACAGTTTTGCTTTTGGCCGGATCGGGCGAGGCAAAAAAGATCGCCTGGGGGCTGGTCGGGCAGGGGGTCAAGGCGATTGCCTCGCTTGCCGGGGCGACGCGCGATCCTGATCCTTTGCCGTTTCCTACGCGGATCGGTGGATTTGGTGGGGCTGAGGGATTTAGCGCGTTTCTGAAAGACGCGGGCATCACAGCTGTCATTGATGCCACACATCCGTTTGCGGTGCGGATCACAGACCGCACGGCAGCGATTTGTGGCGCGCAGGGTGTGCCGTATCTACAGGTCTTGCGCCCCGCGTGGAAGGCGGGCGCTGGTGACCGCTGGACAATGATCGCCGATGCCAGCGCCGCGCAAAGCGTGATTCCAACCGATGCGACAGTGTTTCTGGCGACGGGTCGCCAGACCCTTGAACAGTTTGCCGGGTTGGAAGGGCGGCGCGTGATCTGTCGCCAGATTGATCCGCCCACCGCGCCATTTCCGTTTGAAGGCGGCGAGTTTGCAATCGGGCGGCCACCGTTTTCTGTGGCGCGCGAGGAAGAGCTGTTCAAGGCTTTGGGCATCGACTGGCTGGTGGTCAAGAACGCGGGCGGTGTGGCAAGTGCCACAAAACTGACTGCCGCGCGCAAACTCGGGATTGAGGTGGCGATGATTGAACGCCCGCCGATGTCTGATGCGCCGCGCGTTGAAACGCCGGCTGCTGCACTGGAATGGTTGGCGGCCCTTTGAGCGGGCGGATTATTAAATCAAACGCTTGCGTTGCCGAAGGGATGGTCTGGCTATGCGCGCAAGATGCGCGGTTTGCCCATGCCTATGAGCGGACCGGCACGTTGCCACTGCGCCGCAAGCCCGAAGGCTTTGCCGAGTTGTTAAGCGCGATCATGAGCCAGCAAGTCAGCGTTGCCTCGGCCAATGCAATCTGGGCGCGGTTGGTGGCCGCGGGGTTGGATGATCCGAGCCGTGTTGCAGCCGCCAGCGAGGACGCGTTGCGCGCCTGCGGGCTGTCGCGCCAGAAGATCAAATATGCCCATGCTTTGGCCGCGGCGGCGATTGATTTTGAGGCTTTGCGCGAGCTGCCGGATGGCGACGTGATCAAAACGCTGACCGCCGTGTCTGGCATTGGTCCGTGGACGGCTGAAATCTATGCGATGTTCAGTTTGGGCCGCGCAGATGTGTTCGCGCATGGCGATTTAGCCCTGCAAGAGGCGGCGAGGGTGTTGTTTGATCTGCCCGCACGCCCAAGTGAAAAAGAGATGCGGGTGATGGCCGTCGCGTGGTCGCCTTGGCGCTCGGTTGCAGCGCGTCTGCTCTGGGCCTACTACAGGTTGGAAAAAGACAGGGAAGGTATTTCATGACACGCGCATTGACCGCAGGCCGCCGAGAGGCCGTATCGGGGGAAACCCGTTCAGCCGTTATTTTCTTGCACGGATATGGCGCGAATGGCGCCGACCTGTTGGGCTTGGCCGATCCTTTGGGCGAACATCTGCCCGATACAATGTTTCTGTCCCCTGATGCACCCGAAGACTGCGCCGGAAGCCCGATGGGATTCCAGTGGTTCCCGATCCCGTGGATTGATGGGTCAAGCGAAGAAGAATCGATGGCGGGCATGGCGCGCGCGGTCGCGGATTTGGATGCGTTTCTGGACGGGGTGATGGTCGATGAAGACTTGCTGCCCGAACAGGTCATGGTGTTGGGCTTTTCCCAAGGCACGATGATGGCACTGCATGTGCTGCCGCGCCGCGAAGACCCCGTGGCTGGCATTTGCGCGTTTTCGGGGCGGTTGTTGCAGCCCGAGGTTTTGCAAGACGAACTGCTGTGCCGCCCGCCGGTGTTGCTGGTGCATGGCGATCAAGATGACGTTGTGCCCCCCGAAAGCATGCCGCAAGCGGCGCAAGCCTTGCAGGAAGCCGGCTGGAAAGAGGTTTACGCCCATGTGATGAAGGGCACCGGCCACGGAATTGCCATGGACGGCTTGCAGGTCGCGCTGGCGTTTATGCGTGAACGGTTGGGCTATTCCTGAGGTGTGATTTGCGCCCCCTTTCGGGGTCGCGCTGCGCTGCGCGCGCGAGTATTTTTGAACAGAAGAATAGGGGTGGTATGCCCCTGTCGCTCTGGCGGATCACTGCTGGGCATATGTAGGGCTTGCCAGATTGTCAGCCCTATATATAGTTGTGCCAGTGACAGGAGCGGGGCTCCCGCTTTGATGTCGTGATACGGGCAGGCAGGGTGAATGATGAACGCGGATTTCCAGACGGATTTTGTGCGCGAGCCGGGCAAGCTGAAACAGCACCCCGCGTTGGTATTGAACGCGGATTATCGACCACTGTCATATTATCCGCTGTCACTGTGGCCATGGCAGGACGCAGTAAAAGCTGCATGGCTGGACCGCGTTGATATTGTCGCTGAATACGATGAATTTGTGCATAGCCCCTCGACGGTGATCAGGATTCCGTCGGTTGTTGTGCTGCGCGATTATGTCAAACCGCAAAGGCGCGTGGCGTTTACGCGGTTCAATGTGTTTCTA
The DNA here is from genome assembly GCA_047622125.1 of Paracoccaceae bacterium. Classification (GTDB taxonomy): domain Bacteria; phylum Pseudomonadota; class Alphaproteobacteria; order Rhodobacterales; family Rhodobacteraceae; genus SW4. Next base: position 10,837 of record JBLHNX010000019.1, read on the forward strand.
CGCGACGAGTTTTGCTGCCAGTATTGCGGCGCGCGTGGTGATCTGACGTTTGATCATGTGATCCCGCGCGCAAGTGGCGGCGTGACGTCTTGGCAAAACGTTGTGGCGGCCTGCTCGCGTTGCAATTTGCACAAAGGTAGCAAAAGCCTGCGCCGATCAGGTATGTCGCTGCGCAAGCCGCCGCGTCCACCAGGTGCTGGGGAGTTGCGCAATACCGGGCGCAAGTTTCCACCCAATCACCTGCACGAGTCTTGGGTTGATTTTTTGTATTGGGATGCAGAACTGGAAGCGTAGAATGCGGTTTGCATCGCCCACAAGGGAATGGACATTGTGAGCAGGGCTGCGTATTGAAGCGGCGTTAGCGCTAACGAATTCAGGAGCAGACCCATGGTTTCACGCGTCATTCCGGTCGATGATTTTGATCTGGTGATCTTTGGCGGCACGGGTGATTTAGCCCGTCGCAAGATTCTGCCGGGGCTGTTTCGCCGTTTTCTGTCGGGTCAGATGCCCGAAGGATCACGTATTATCGGCGCTGCGCGCTCCGACATTGATGCCGATGGCTACCGCGAGATGATCCGTGACGCGATTGCCGAATTTGGTGGCGCCGAAAAGCGCAAGAAAAAGGCGCTTGATGCGTTTCTGGCGCAGCTTGAGTATGTTGCGATTGATGCTTTGGGGGATGGCGGCTGGAAGGCGCTTGCCAAACTTGTGCGCCAGGATGTCATCGGCGCGTTCTATTTCTCGGTTGCACCGTCGCTTTTTGGGGCGTTGGCCGAACGGTTACAAAGCCACAAGATTGCCGACGCCAATAGCCGGATCGTCGTGGAAAAGCCGTTTGGCCGTGATCTGGGCAGCGCCAAGGAATTGAACGCGACGTTGGCCATGCATTTTGATGAATGCCAGATTTACCGGATTGATCATTATCTGGGCAAAGAGACAGTCCAGAACCTGATGGCCGTGCGCTTTGGCAACATGCTGTTCGAGCCGCTTTGGAACAATCACTATGTTGATCATATCCAGATCACCGTGGCCGAAACCGTCGGCGTTGGCGGGCGCGGGGGGTATTACGACAAATCCGGTGCGATGCGCGATATGGTGCAAAACCACCTGATGCAATTGCTTTGCCTGATCGCCATGGAAGCGCCACACCAGTTTGATGCGGACGCCGTGCGGGACGAAAAGCTCAAGGTGATTCGTGCGTTGCAGCCGCTTGATCCGCACCATCTTGTGCGCGGTCAGTATGATGCGGGACCCAAGACCGCCAGTTATCGCGAAGACGCGGAAAACCCGCGCAGCCATACCGAAAGTTTTATCGCCATGAAGGCGCATATCGCCAATTGGCGGTGGGCGGGGGTGCCGTTCTATCTGCGCACAGGCAAGCGGCTTAAGGCGCAAACGTCTGAAATTGTCGTGGTGTTCAAAGATCTTGGTCATTCCATTTTCGAGGGCGATGAAAAACGCCACCGCAATATCCTGACGATCCAGTTGCAGCCCAACGAGGGGATGACCCTGCAAGTGACGATCAAAGAACCCGGACCGGGGGGCATGCGGTTGATTGATGTACCGCTTGATATGACATTTGCCGATGCCTTGGGGCCGGACGCCGAGGATGTGCCGGATGCCTATGAGCGGCTGATTATGGATGTGATCCGTGGCAACCAGACGCTTTTCATGCGCGGTGACGAGGTTGAGGCCGCATGGGCATGGACCGATCCGATTATCGAAGGCTGGCAGGCGCGCAATGATGTGCCCAAGCACTACGATACAGGATCGGCCGGGCCCGAGGATGCGATGATGCTGATGCATCGTGACGGACGTAAATGGCGCGAACTTAAAGGGTAAGTTTAGGGCAAACCCAACCTATACGCGCGCCACGACCACACAGACCAGAAAGGCACAAAGATGGACCTGAAAGAATACGCCGACGCAGAAATGATGATGATGGATTTGGCCAACATCATTGCAGGTGAACTGAAAGCGGCCTTGCTGCATGATGATTTCGCGTCACTTGCGGTGCCCGGTGGCACCACGCCGGGGCCGATTTTCGACAGTCTGTGTGGCACCAATCTGGATTGGGCGCGCGTGCGGGTGATGCTGACGGACGAACGCTGGGTGCCCGAAACATCCGAGCGGTCCAACACGCGGTTGTTGCGCCAACGTCTGTTGGTAGATCGGGCGGCGGCGGCGACCTATGTGCCGCTTTACGACGATGCGTCAACGCCCGAGGACAAGCTGGATGATCTGGCCGCCACCGTGGCGCAGCAACTGCCACTGTCGGTGCTTTTACTGGGTATGGGGGCAGATATGCACACGGCCTCTATCTTTCCGGGTGCAGATCAGTTGGATAACGCATTGCACGGCGATGATCTGTTGGTTGCGATGCGCGCACCGGGTGCGCCGGAACCGCGTATCACCTTGTCTGCATCGGTGCTGAAGGGCGCGATGAAACGCCATATCGTGATCATTGGCCGCGAGAAACGCGAGGCACTTGAACGTGCCCGCCATTTAACACCCGAAGAAGCACCCGTCGCCGCCGTTTTGCGCGGCGCAACGGTGCATTGGGCAGAGGGATAAGACCTATGTGGGACGCGCTGCGCAACCATTTTGATGACACCAAGGACCGCCGGTTTGAAACCCTCGTTGACGGTGCGCGGGCGGCTGACTTTTCCGTGCAAGCCGGCGATATGCTGTTGGATTACGCCAAGACAAACATCGACGCCAAAACGCGTGCGTTGCTAATTGATCTGCTTGAAACGTCCGGCGTCGCGGCCAAACGTGACGCGATGTTTGCAGGTGTGCCGATTAACGAAACCGAAGGTCGCGCCGTGCTGCACACAGCACTGCGCAATCTGGATGGGGACGCGGTTGTTGTGGACGGCGTTGATGTGATGCCCGAGGTGCTCGCGACACTTGGCCGGATGGAAGGCTTTGCCGATGACCTGCGCAGTGGTGCGTTTGCAGGGCAGGGCGGCAAGATCACCGATGTGATCAATATCGGCATTGGCGGGTCCGACCTTGGGCCTGCCATGGCCGTGCGCGCACTTGCGCCCTATCATGACGGGCCGCGCTGCCATTTTGTCAGTAACGTCGATCCGGCTGATATTGCGCAGGTCTTGCGTGGTTGCGATCCGGCAACGACGCTGGTGATTGTGGCCTCCAAGACCTTTACGACGATTGAAACCATGACCAACGCGCAGACCGCCAAGGCGTGGATGGGGCAAACTGTCGCCGATCCCGCGGCGCAGTTCGTGGCCCTGTCTACATCGGACGAAAAGACGGCGGCGTTTGGTATTGATGCCACCCGCGTGTTCGGTTTTGAGGATTGGGTCGGGGGGCGTTATTCTATGTGGGGCCCGATTGGTCTGTCGCTGATGGTAGCGATTGGTGCGCCTGCATTCCGCGCGTTTCTGCGTGGTGCGCAAGGCATGGACCGGCATTTTCAATCTGCGGAGTGGTCCGAAAATATGCCTGCGTTGCTTGCGCTTACCGGTATCTGGCATAACCAGATTTGCGGCTATGCAACCCGCGCTGTGCTGCCCTATGACAACAACCTTGCGCGTCTGCCAGCCTATCTGCAACAGCTTGAGATGGAGAGTAACGGCAAGCGCGTTAGCATGGATGGCGCCGATTTGGCGGTGGATTCCGGCCCCGTGGTTTGGGGCGAACCCGGCACCAACGGCCAGCACGCGTTCTATCAGTTGATCCACCAAGGCACGCGCGTTGTGCCCTGCGAATTTTTGGTTGCCGCGCGTGGTCACGAGGATGATTTGCACCATCAGCACCAGCTTTTGGTTGCCAACTGTCTGGCCCAATCGGAAGCCTTGATGAAGGGCCGTGATCTGGACGAGGCGCGCGGTAAAGTTGCCGGTAAATTCGCAGGCGATGAATTGGACCGTCAAGCGCGCCACCGCGTATTTCCGGGCAATCGCCCGTCTGTGACGATTGCCTACCCGCAGCTTGATCCCTTTACCTTGGGCCAGATCGTCGCGCTTTACGAACACCGAGTGTTTGTTGAAGGCGCGGTACTTGGTATCAATTCCTATGATCAATGGGGCGTGGAATTGGGCAAGGAATTGGCGACGGCCTTGCAGCCCGTAGTCGAGGGCACGCAGAGCGCGGATGACAAGGACGGATCGACGGCAGCACTGGTCGGGTTTTTGCAAAAGAACGGTGTGTAGCCGTTACGCCTGAACCGCACCGTCCCGTTCAATAAATATCTGACGCAGTGTATTTGTTAGCGGGCGTTTGCTGTTATCGGCATTCAGAACCACGACCACGGCAGTGCCTGTCGTCGTGATTTTTCCGTCCACGAAGGTTGCGTATTCCATCGCGAAACTGGTGTTGCGCATCGTCACGGTGCGGGCCACGTTAATGTATGGCGCACCGCGCATGACCTCGGCCTGATAGTCTAAGCCTACTGTTTTTACGACGAATTTAGGATCAGCCCCCGCGACATCATAGATGCCGTAGTGGTCCATATAATTCACCCGCAACGTCTCGTACCAGCGCAGATAGACCACGTTGTTGACGTGGTTGAGCGCGTCTATTTCACCAAACCGCACACGGTCCGCCATCCCGAAAGTCCACGGCGCCGGAATGCCTGCGGTGCGCAGGGCATTGGCGTCGAGCGGCGTTAGAAATGGCGTCACAGGCCGTCTTGGGCGGCGACGACGATGATTTCAACAAGGTAGCCCGGTGTGGCCAGTTTGGCCTCGCCAGCATAACGTGCGGGGCAATGTCCTTGCGCCACCCAAGTATCCCAGACAGCGTTCATTTCGGCAAAATCCGCCATATCCGCCATCCAGATTTGCGCGGTCAGGATGCGGGTCTTGTCGATCCCGGCCTCGGCCAGCAGCGCATCAATCTGATCAAGGCAGCCTTGGGTCTGCGCAGTCACGCTTTGCCCTTCGGCCGCGACTTGGCCCGCCAGATAGACTGTGCCGTTATGAATGACAGCTTGGCTCATGCGCGGGCCAGTGTGCAGGCGAGTGATATCGGACATGTGGGGAGCTTTCTGTTGGGATTTCTGTCCTCAACATG
>JBLHNX010000020.1:0-15632 GCA_047622125.1 Paracoccaceae bacterium
TAATCGACGCATGGTTCAGCGCATCAGAAATTACGGCATCCTCTGGGGTCAAAAGTGTCTCAAACACTGCACCATTCGCGTCAAAACAGGCGGCAAACAAAATACTGTCGTCGTGCCCAAGGAACGCAGCCAGCCGATGTTCGAGGCGTCGATGCAAGTCTTGGGTGCCGCAAATGAACCGGACCGACGCCATGCCAAAGCCATGCGTATCCAAGGTGTCCTTTGCAGCGGAAACAAGTGCGGGGTGGTTCGCCAGCCCAAGGTAATTATTGGCGCAGAGGTTGATCAGTCTACGTCCGCCAACCGTTATATGCGTGCCTTGTGGCGACGAAATCTCGCGCTCGGCCTTCCAAAGCCCGTCGGCACGGATTTCATCTAGTCGCGCGGTGGCGTCGTCCAGGAATGAAGTCATGCTTGTGTTTTCCTCAAATATTACGGCACGTCATGCTAGGCATCAGACGGCGCGCATTTTAGTCTGAGGTCAAGCATGAACCGGAGGGCTTGGAATGTCAGAAATCGTAATCCTAAGCGGGGCACGGACTGCAATTGGTGCATTTGGTGGTGCATTGGCAGGGACGCCGCCAATCGAATTGGGCAGCGTAGTTGCGAAAGCCGCGCTTGACCGCGCTGGTATCGACGGAGATCAGATCGGCCTTGTTGCCTTTGGTCACGTGATCAACACCGAACCGCGTGACATGTATTTGTCGCGGGTCGCCGCGATGGACGCGGGCGTACCAGATAGCGTTCCGGCGATGAACGTGAACCGACTTTGCGGGTCAGGTGTGCAGGCTATCGTGTCGGTTGTTCAGTCGCTTATGCTGGGGGATGCAGAATTTGGCCTTGCCGGTGGTGCGGAATGCATGAGCAGATCGCCATTCATCATTCAAGATCAGCGCTGGGGCGCCAAAATGGGTGATGTGACCACACGCGACATGATGCTGGGCGCACTCAATTGTCCTTTTGGGACGGGACATATGGGCATCACGGCCGAAAATGTGGCGGCCGAATACGGGGTCAGTCGTGCTGCACAAGATGATTTTGCGTTGCAAAGCCAAGAGCGCGCGGCAAACGCGATTGCGCAGGGTTACTTCGAAAGCCAAATCGCGCCTGTCACAGTGAAAAAGCGCCGCGAGGAGATTGCCTTTGAGCGTGATGAGCACCCAAAGGCCACAACATCCCAAGCGCTTGCGGGTCTACGCACGGTCTTTCAAAAGGACGGTACCGTCACCGCTGGCAACGCTTCGGGCATCAATGATGGTGCGGCTGCTATTGTCCTTGCGCGGCTTGATTCAGCCATCGATGCCGGATTAGAGCCAAAGTTCCGCGTGTTGGGATACGGGCACGCCGGAGTTCGCCCCGAGGTTATGGGCATTGGCCCCGTCCCGGCTGTGAAAAACCTATTCGCGAAAACGGGGCTTGGTCCAGACGACTTTGACGTAATTGAATCGAACGAAGCATTTGCCTCTCAGGCCCTTGCTGTAAGTGCCGAGCTTGGGTTTGACCCTGCCCGCGTGAACCCGAATGGCGGGGCGATTGCGCTGGGCCATCCGGTTGGTGCAACGGGTGCGATCATCACAGTCAAGGCGATGTACGAGCTAGAGCGGATTGGCGGAAAACGCGCGTTGATTACGATGTGTATTGGTGGCGGGCAGGGCATTGCGCTGGCGATTGAACGCATTTAGCGCAATTCAAATGCAGCCCGCGCCGTTTGCCCATGCGCATCAATAACCGTCAGGGACGAAAAGCCGACGTCAAGCCCTGTTAGATCAAACTGACGGGTTTGCGTTGTCGCCACAGGTGCCCCATTCGCGAGCCATATAAATGGCGCGTGCCCGTCGCGAATGCGGCCTGTGATCTGGGTTCCATCGACAATCGCCCCGTCAGGAGGAAAGACAATCTGCGGGCCATCTGCTGGCGCAATAATTTGCCCGCGCGGACGGAAGCGTTGCAATGGCAGAGGGAGCTGCGCAGTCCCCACAAGAAGTGTCGCGGGTGGCGGTGGCGCGATTGGATCAACGCGCGCCTTGATCCGCTGAAAGGCCGCGAACAGAACCGGCGCCGCAAGATCGCCGCCAAAGGCGCCCGGCACTGGCGTGCCGTCGGGTCGCCCCATCCACACACCAACCACGTGTCGGCCATCGAACCCAACCGCCCAAGCGTCGCGATGCCCATACGATGTCCCTGTTTTGAACGCGATTCCGGTGCCGCGCACACCCAACGGTCGCGGCGTTTCAAGCAGGATATCCGCGATCTGCCATGCGGCAACGTCCCCGATGATCTGCAGGCCAGATTGCAGGGGTATTTCGTCTCTGTTCCAGCGCAAATCAATCATTTGGCCCCCATTTGCGAGCCCTGCATAAAGCTGCACAAGATCCTCAAGCGAGATACCCACGCCGCCCAGTGCAATCGCCAATCCTGCACGACCACCGGGCACTTGGGGTTGAACACCTGCGCGGCGCAACCCGGCGATCAGATGTTGCGGCCCCATGGCGTCAAGGATGGTCACTACGGGAATGTTCAGCGACATCTGAAGCGCTTCGCGCACCCGCAATTCGCCGCGATACATCCCGTCGAAATTTTGCGGCGCATAGCCATCAAAATCGACAGGTTGGTCGGCGATCAACGTTTCGGGATGCGCCATGCCTTGATCAAACGCGAGGCCATAGACAAGCGGTTTTAGCGTTGACCCCGGCGAGCGAATAGCCTGCGTCATATCGACGAACCCTTGCCGACTGTCTGCCTGAAACCCCGCAGAGCCGACCGAGGCGAGAACGTCGCCCGTCAGGTGATCAGCGACCATGATCGCAATCTGCATGCGATCACCCACGGGCATGAGCGACGCCTGCGCGAGCTGTTCAAGCTGTTGCTGCAAATCTCTCTCAATCGTGAGGCGGTGGCGAGGGGCAGTCGGATTGCTAGAAAGTGCGCGATCAGCAAGATGCGGTGCAAGGGCCGGAAAATCGCGCCGCTGGGTGGGAATGGCCTCGGTTGTGGCGGCACCCAAAGCACCGTCAGATAGACCAAGCGCCGCGGCGGTCCGGTTTAAAACATGATCGCGCGCCGCCTGCGCCGCGCGCGGGTATCTATCTGGCCTGCGCCGCTCGGGCGATTGCGGCAATGCAACGAGCAGGGCTGCTTCGGCAGGTGTCAGACGGAATGGCGGTTTGCCCAGCCAAGCAAAAGAAGCCGCGCGCACCCCTTCGATGTTTCCACCAAAGGGCGCGCGGTTCAGGTAAAGCGTCAGAATTTCGTCTTTACTTAAACGTTGCTCAAGCGCCCAAGCGACACGAATTTGGCGCAGCTTACCTGAGAGCGTTCCTGTGCTTGCGTCCTCAAGCAATCGTGCCACCTGCATCGTGAGGGTAGACCCGCCAGACACAACCCGCCCGTTCCAAAATGCCTGCACGACCGCGCGCGACATCGCGACGAGATCAACGCCGCCGTGATCATAGAACCGCTTGTCCTCGTAGGCGACGAGGGTAGCGATATAGTCGGGATCAACGTCATCAAGCCCGACAGCCATACGCCACCGCCCGTCCGCAACCGTGTAAGCGCGCAGCAGGTCGCCGTTCCGGTCCAACACCTCGACTGACGTTTCGACAGCGAGCGGTGGGATTTGCGTTTCGGCCACCCAAGCCTGCACTTTGTCATGCGTAGCGGCCACAGCCCCCATCGCCAGCACCGCCGCCACAAGCGCATGAGCAGTTCGCTTCACTGGCTAATCACGATGCGCCCTGTTGCTGTGCGGGCACGATACTGGGGCCGATACATGTCCTCGACGCTTGCCGCCGGATGATGGAACGCGCCCGGAGAGACCGCCCGGACAACATAGGCGAGGCGAAATGCGTTGTCTGAACGCCAATCTACCGCCGCCAAGAATCGCTCGGATCGGAATTCCGCGTTTTCGCCACGCACGGGATCCAACCAGCCGAGCGCTCGAATATCGCCGCCTTGCAAAAGGTTGGGGTTATCAATCTCGAACCCAGCTGGAAGCGGGTCGTTGACCATAAGCCGTGCTTCGCGCCGTCCAAACGGCGTCACGGTTATGACAGTCACAAGACGCGCGCCCACCGTAACGGCGGCAGGATCGACAGCGTCGCCATCCATCGTGAAGTAGTCGCGGGTGATTTCGTAGCCATTTCCCCCCGCGGGTTCATCGTTGGACGGCACACCAAATGTGGTCACCGTCAATTCGGTCTCGGTGCCGCCAGTGTTGGCAACGCGAAGCGGCTGCGCGGCGACATCGTCATGCATCACGCGCACAAGTGGTCCGTCGGGCACAGACCCGTTGATCGTGATTCCCGTCGCGCGCATATCGTCGATCAAGGCATTCGCAGCCATCAGGGTCCAAGTTGCTTCCTGCGTGGACACATATTCGCCCGGACGGGCGATATGGCGGGTAAGCAGGTCGCGATCAACGGCATTCGATCCAGCCTCGACCGCGAGCGTGAGAACCGCGGCGCTGTCGCGCAAATGCGTTCCGTAGTCGACACGCCAAAGCGGTGCTTCGTCCGCGTTAATTCTGCGCGAAAGCTGCGCCGACGCCTGCGCAAACATCCGGTCGGCCCGGGTTTGATCACCGTAGAACGCCAGTGCAGCCCCAAGTTGGGCAGCGCCAAGCGGTGTCGAAAACGCTGTGGCGCGTTCGTCTGCAAAATAGCGCAAATCGCCAACCGCTGCCGCGCCTTCGCGGGCAAGCACCATCAGCGCATATGCGATGTCTTCGCCGCCGTCTTCAAAGTCGGGCGCATAGTTCACGCGGTTCAGCAGGTTATCCATAGCCGATTGGAACGCGCGGTCCGGCACGTTGTGCCCTCGCCCACGTGCGCGACTTAGGAAGTCGGTCACATAGGCATCAAGCCACAGATCACCCGAAGATGGCCGCCAAAGCCCAAACGCTCCGTTGGCTGATTGATTGGCAAGGATTTCGGTGATCGCCTGATCAATCCGCTGCGCGACCTGATCAGCATTTGCCAGTCCCATCGCCTGTGCCACGTCATCAAAATACAGCAGCGGCAGCGCGCGCGAGGTCAGCTGTTCGGTGCACCCGTAGGGATAGCGATCCAGTATCTGCAAAAGGCCGGGCGCATCAAAACGCGCAAGCGGGCCAACCGACAGCGTCGCGCTGCCTGTGCCGGCCTGAAGCCCGTTGAACACATTGCCGTCAAAGGTAAATGTGTCGCCAGCCGCCAGCGTAAAGCGTGACATGCGCGCGATGGCCGGATCATTGGCGCGCACAGGCATCACCAATTCACGGGTCAGAACCGTTCCGTCCGGCGTTGTGAGTTGCACGGTAAACCCGTGATCACCGACATCTTGGGCCGTAAATGGAACTGTGAACGTGGCCTTGCCGCCCTCGGCCAGCATGAACGTGTCAGGCAATAATGCGCCATCCAGCAGCAACCCGCTCTGGGTCAGCTCAAGTTGCATTTCGCCAGCGGGTCCATCGGCGTGAACCACTTCGATCAACAAACGACTGCGATCGTTTGGCGCAAGGAACCGTGGGGCGCTGGCCGTCACGACAACAGGATCGCGCACCACCACGTCAGCTTCGGCTTGACCGACACCGCGCGGTGTCCATGCGACGGCCATCAGTCGGACCGTGCCATTGAACGCAGGTAGATCGAAGGTAATGTCCGCGCGACCATCGTTGCCGAGTTCGATCGGACCGCTGAAAAACGACACGAGGTCTTCGGTTGGTGGCGGCGATTGCATGGCCATCTGCGCCATCGCATCGCCACCAGACCGCACGGTGCCCATCGCGCCGTTCATCCCGTCAATCAATCGGCCATAAATATCGCGCAACTCCACGCCCAACTTACGCTGGCCAAAATAGTGGCCTTGCGGATCGGGACTGTCGAACCCTGTCAGGTTCAAAATACCAACGTCGACAGCAGCAAGGGTGACATACATGGGTTCATCAATCGGTCGTCCGTTGACCTGAACCGACACCGTAAGCGGGCCGCGCGGGGCCACATCGGCGTTCCAATCCAGGATCACATCGAACGCTTTATCGCCGGGATCAACAGGCGCATAGGACAAGCCCAGCGCACGTGCGGGATTGCGCCCTGCGGCCACGTCCATCGGGCGGATCACGCTTGCCGTGACATAGGCACCTGCGCCCCATTCATCGGTCACGGGGAGTGCGATCAGGTTCTCGCCCTCGACCACCTCGACGGTCTTTATGGTAATCACACGGTCAGACATCACCGTCACAACCGCTGTGCCAGCATAACGCGGAACGATGCGAAAAGTTGCAGTGTCACCGATGGCATAGCTTTCGGCATCAAGCGAAGCCTCAAGCAGATCAGGTGTCGTTCCTGTATCCGCAGGGGCATACCAGCCCGCGTAGAAATCAGTAGATGATGCAACATAACTGCCATCAAGACGCTCGATCACGACTTCGTAGCGGCCCCATTCAACGGGCGCGCTGATCTGTGTTTGGGCAGCGCCCAAAGTGGCCTCTCCGGTAGCGATCCGGGTGCGTGTCGTCACCGGATCCCAGTTCCAATTGCCGCCGATTTGATACCATTGATAGCGGGTGCGGACGCGGTTGACTGTCCACTGCACCTGCATCGGTTCTGGGCTAAGGTCGGGCGCAAGACCAATAACGTCAAAGCGGGCATCGCCGTTTTCTTCGATCACGCCGTCAAACAGCGGTTTGATACCAATCATTGCGCCATCAGGCAGGACAGGCGCGGTAATCCGACGCTCGACGGGGCGGCCCGATCCTTCGCTAATCCGCGTTGTGACACGCAGTTCAAGCGGGCGACCAGCGGCGTCCACGTCTGGCAAGTCGATCATGATCTGCGCCGACCCATCCGCAGCAGTTCGCGCTGCGGGCAAAGACGTCACACGGGCGTTCACAGGGTCGTCGTAGCGGCCAAAAGTATAGCCCTCGAACCCGTTAAGCGATTGCGCGGGCCGCAACAGTGCCTCGCCTTCGATCGGCAGATCACCGGCGGGCGGGCCGAAAAGATAGCGCGCTGTGATGGTCAGCGGTGGCGTATCGCCTTGGCGCAGGGTGTCGGGCAGGGCCAGATCGAAATCAATGCGCTCTGGCAGGAAATCTTCGACCAGAACTGATTGCGTAGCAAGCGGGGTCGCATCCACATCAGCCTTAAGATCAATCTGCCATGTGCCGCGCGGTGCGGACCCCGCAACGGGCAACGCAAACACATGCCCGCCGGCAAGGTCATCGGTTGACGTGATGCGACTGTATTCCACGCCGTCAGGGCGTGAGAGGATCGCAGTAAGAGGCACATTGGGTAGCGCCTGTGCAGTTGCATCGCGCATCAGGGCCGTCACATGAATAGTTTCGCCCGCGCGGTATGCTCCGCGATCAGTCGCAAGGAAAACATCCATCGGCGGGCTGGGTTCACGCCCTTCGACGCCGCGATCTGACAGATCAAACGCAGGATCGGTGAGCGAGAGAAATGCCATGTCATCAGCCAGTTCGACCGTCACAAGTGCGGGCGCGGATGATCCGGTGCCACGCGTTAAACCAGCAGCAAAACGGGCGACACCATCGGCGTCGGTTTGCGCTGTTCCCAGCACTGTGTTCGCGCGTGACAACAGCGTAACTGTCGCGCCTTCGCGCGCGGTCGCATCGCCCAAACTACGCACAATGGTGGTTAACCCATCATTGCCAAGCATCGTCGCGATGCCCAAATCCGACAAGACGAACCACTGAGTCGCTGCAGGTGCATCGTAGGGGTCTGCCCCGGGGATCGCAGCCGACAAAACGTAAACTCCTGCGGATTGGCCCGCGATTGCGTCGTCCATTGGCAATCGAGTGGTCATATCGCGGTTCAGATCATTGGCGACCGTGGCAGTTCCCTGCCAGATTTCTTCGGCAACTTCGTCCGCAAACTGGCCCTCTTGGTAGGGATATAGCGGGCGGGCAAAGTATCCGTCTTGGATAGAGCGGATGATGTTGCGGTCACTGACGCGACGCAGGGTCAGGGTCAGCTCATCGGTGTTTACTGTTTCAATCGGAAGTGCCGCCTCGCCTGTGCGGGGCAAGACATAAGCGCGGCCTGTAAAGCGCGCGCCAGGGGTGCGATCGCGCACGTAAAAGCTTAATTCAATCGGGTTGATCAGCTCCTCGCCGGAGGCAGCAGGCAGTCCGGTGCGCAGAACCACACGGTAGCGGCTGCCGTGTGTCACGCCATCGACGCAAATCTGGTTGTCCTCAACTTCGACAGTCAGTGCTGTATCAGGGAGCTGCACAAACGGCGTGTAGTCCACACCAGCCTGGATCAATGGTTCGTTGAACGTCGCGCAGATACGTGGCGCGGCGCTGTCGCTTTCGACCTCGGTATCGGACACGCGGAAACCAAACATGCCAATCGCGCGTTCGAGCCTGGCTTGGGTGTCGCGGCGTGGCTGAATGTTGTTGGACAGGCGCAAGGCAGAAATACTGGTGCGTCCACGTCCGTCCGTCTCAAGGGCGTCTGCAAGATCAAGCAATGCAGCGGCTTGCTCGGCGGCACTCAGCGCGCGCAGGTATCCATTGATCGCTGCTGGCAGAGCGCGGTTGCGCAGGGTCCGCTGTTCAGCGTTGTTTGAACTTGGGACAACGCGGGCGCGGCGGGAATATTCAAGCCAGAGGTCCGATGTATCCACTACCGCAAGAGCTGCACCAACGAATTTTAGCGCTCCGAGACGGTCGTTATCTGCGTCACGCAAACGCGCCGCAGCAAGCAGCTCTGCGGCGGGGAATTCGTCTGAAGAATGATACCGTCCGATTTGGTCGGCAAGCTGGCGTGATTGCCCTAAATCAGCTGTTTGCAGGAATGACAGTTCAGCAGTGCGGGCTTGGGCTTGGGCCAAAACTGCTGGATTGGTCAAATAGATGCGCGCCGAGATCGCGCCATCATAGGGTTCAACCTGCGTGACGTCGCCTTTTGGAAAACACGCGCCTGACCGTTGGTTATAGGTGAACGCCCGACATTGCGTGTTTGCAAGGCAGGCCGCCTGACATGCATCCAGTGACGTGTCAAAAATGTTAGCAAGGTCAGAGCCGTAGAAATCTACGTTTTGAGAGATCGCCGCACGCCTGTCTGGCACAGCATCCTGTCCGTAGCTGGTCGTAGCAATGAGGCCACAAACTATCGCCGCGAAAAATGCACGCATCGGAAATCTCCTCGTCATTTAATACGGTTAGGTTTGCACCTGTTCGGCGATGATGCAAGATTCGTAATGTGCAGAGACGGTCAGGATTTCCTGACCCATCGTTCAGGTGACTGGGTAGTCACGCAGGAAAACCATTTTGTCACCGCTCGACAAGTCAGCATCAAATGCATAGCCGCCACTGTTGAAATCGCGCAGATCATCGGGTGTTTTAGCACATCTTTCGATAATATGCCGCGCCATTGCGCCGCGCGCCCGTTTAGCAAAAAAGCTGACGATGCGCGGTTTGTCGTCTTTTACTTCCATAAACACAGGCGTGATGACCCGCAGCTTGAGCGCTTTGGTGTCCGCCGCGCCAAAGTATTCTTGTGACGCACAATTCACCAAGATGTCGGTGCCAACTTGCGCGGCTTGCGCGTTCAGTGCCTTGGCAATCGTGTCGCCCCAGTAATCATAAAGCGACTTTCCGCGCCGCGTTTTCAGTCGGCTGCCCATTTCCAACCGATAGGGCTGGATCGCGTCCAAAGGCCGCAAGAGCCCGTAAAGACCCGACAAAATACGCAGGTGATCTTGGGCATAGCGCATGTCCTCTTGGGTGAGGGTCTTGGCCTCGAGCCCCTGATAGGTATCACCATTGAACGCGAGCGCTGCGGGTTTAGTCGCCGATGCATCGGGCGTTTCGACAAAATCGCGAAAACGATCACGGTTCAGGCGCGCCAGATCGTCGGAAATGCCCATCAGGTCGCGCAATCCTTTGAGGGTCAGCCCGCGCGACGTTTTGGCAAGGCGCACGGCATCGGCCTGAAACTCTGGCTGGGTTGGGGTGATGGACACTGGGTCCATATCGAGGGATTTGGCGGGGGAAATGACGGTCAGCATGGGCAATCCTTTGGCGTTCACCGTTTAGATAGCAGGCGTGTCGCGATCCTCAAGCCTCGGACAGAATCTCTAGAAAGGCATCGCCAAACCGTTCAGCATGTCGATCACCGACAAGACGGGTTAGCGCGCCAATGTCCGGCGGCTTTTTCTGCGCAACTTTTGCCAGTTGCGAAGCAGAGCAAGACATAGGTTTGTCGGCGCCATGCGGCCCACGCGCAAGATCGGCCTGAACCTGCAAAAGACGGTCATAGATGTCGCCCTCGGCGCGGCCAGCAAGTTTGCGGCGCGTTGGGTGCTGCAGCTCGGCCTCGCCGTTGATCACCTCAAGAAAACCCGCGCCATAGCTTTCGAGTTTCTTTGCGCCGACGCCGCCGATCCCCGCCATATCGTCCATATTTTGGGGCCGTGTTTCGGCCATTTCGATCAGGGTCTTGTCGTTGAAGATGATATAGGCTGGCACGCTTTGCTGTTCAGCATAAGAGCGGCGTTTCGCCTTGAGTGCGGACAACAGCGGCGCGTCTTCTTCGCTGACCATCTGGTGGACCTTGGGGCCAGATTTGGCTGACTTTATCGTGTCGCGGCGCAGCTGAATCGTTTCTTCGTCACGCAGGATCGGGCGGGCTTTGTCGGTCATCCGCAGCGCGCCGTGACGTTCGGCGTCGGGGCGCATCAGGTCGTGGCCCATTATCTGCCGGAAAATCGCTTGCCACTGCACGCGGTTGTATTCTTTACCGACACCAAAAGTAGGCAGTTGGTCGTGGCTGCGCTGCGCGACTTTCTCTGTCATGTTGCCCAGTAGGATGTCGATCAGGTGCCCAGCGCCGAACCGTTCATCCGTGCGCAATGCCGCCGACAAGGCCATGCGAACTGGTGTCGTGCCATCAAACACATCGGCGGGTTTATCGCACAGGTCGCAATTGCCACAGGGGGCCGGGTCTTCGCCAAAATAGGTCAGAAGCGATTGGCGGCGACAGGTCAACGCCTCGGCCAAACCCAGCAGCGCATTCAGGCGGCCATGATCGGCAGCGCGGCGCTCGGGTGGGGCCAGCCCTTCGTCGATTTGCTGGCGGCGATAACGGATATCATCAGGGCCGTATAATGTGAGGGTTTCAGCAGGCGCACCATCACGCCCGGAACGGCCGATTTCCTGATAGTAGCTTTCGATGGATTTTGGCAGGTCGGCGTGGGCCACCCAGCGAATATCAGGTTTGTCGATCCCCATCCCGAACGCGACGGTGGCGCAGACAATAAGCCCGTCTTCTTGCTGAAAGCGGCGCTCTACGATGCGGCGGGCCTCGGCCTCCATCCCGCCGTGATAATGACAGGCGGTATGGCCCGCCTCACCCAGCGCGCGCGCCAGCGTTTCGGTTTTCGCACGGGTGCCAGTATAGACGATGCCGGATTGCCCCTTGCGCGCATTGGCAAAGTTCAGAATTTGCGCGCGCGGCCCGTCTTTTGCGGCAAATGCAAGGTGGATGTTGGGGCGATCAAAGCCCTGTAGGAATGTGTCTGGCTGCACGCCATCGAACAGCTTTTCAACAATCTCTGCGCGGGTTTCAGCGTCAGCGGTGGCGGTAAATGCAGCAAGTGGGACATCCAAGGCGCGGCGCAATTCACCGATGCGCAGATAATCAGGGCGGAAATCGTGGCCCCATTGGGACACGCAATGCGCCTCGTCGACGGCAATCATCGACACGCCTGCCTCGCGCAGCATCCGCTGAGTGCCACCCGATGCAAGCCGCTCAGGTGCCATGTAGAGCAGCTTGAGCGTGCCTTGTTCCAGCGCGCGCCAAACGGCATCGGTTTCTTCTTCCGTATTGCCAGATGTGAGCGCCCCGGCTTCGACGCCCGCTTCACGCAGCCCGCGAACCTGATCACGCATTAGGGCGATAAGTGGGGAAATCACAACCGTGACGCCGTCACGTACCAAAGCAGGCAGTTGGAAACACAGCGATTTGCCGCCACCCGTGGGCATGATTGCGAGCGTGTTGCGCCCGTCGGTCACCGCCTCAACAATCTCTTGCTGACCGGGGCGGAAACCGTCGAATCCGAATACATCGCGAAGAAGCGTGGCAGCGCTCATGCCGGTTAGACCTGTCAGATTGTTTTAACTGCTCGTTAGCAGCACAGTCTCACAAGCCGGAATCGGGGGCAAGAGTCAGAGGAAAATCTGCGAATTATTGATCAGGAGAATTCTAACGATTTCTAGCCCGATAAGCGCAACAAGCGGCGCAAGGTCAAGTCCGCCCATTGGCGGCAAGATACGGCGGATCGGGGCATAGATCGGATCAAGCAAACGGCCAAGACCATACCAGACCTGTGACACGAACGGCTGGCGGATGTTGAGGACCTGAAAACTGATCAGCCAGCTCATGATAAAATGGGCGATGATAAAGAACCTGACAATGCCAATCAGGAGCATGAGGATCTGAAAGATAGATTGCATGTTTGCGGTCCTTTTTTGCGGTTGAAGGGAGAGGTAAGCACGCTGCGGCCAAAGGGCAATGCCTTTCCGTCAGGTCAATGCTTGACGTTTACGTCAACAAGGTTAGGTGGAGTGCATGTATCCATTTGTTCGCCTTGCCCATTCCCTTATCAAAGCGCGCCGTCTGCCAAAGATGTCGCCGCTTGAACCGCATGTTTCATACCATCGTTGTTGGCCGCAGGACTGTGACATCTTCATGGAGATGAACAACGGCCGCATCCTGACGCTTTACGAGTTGGGGCGATTTCAGGCGGCTGTGCGTATGGGGCTTTGGGCGTTGCTGAAAGAACGCAAATGGGGGCTGACAGTTGCGGGGACGTCGATTCGATATCGCCGACGTATTCTTCCGTTTGAAAAGTACGAAACGCGCACGCGCATTGCCACATGGGACGAGCGCTTTGTCTATATCGAACAAGGCATGTTCAAACGGAACGGTGAATGCGCCAGTCACGCGCTGTTTCGCACTGCCGTTGTCGAGAAAAATCGTGCCGTGCCAACCGATAAATTGATCGCCGCGCTGGGCATTACCGACCCGCGGCCCGTACCTGCCGCGTGGGTCGCCAATTGGATCGCCGCCGAGGCCACGCGACCTTGGCCACCAATGCAGGACGCCCAAGAAGTTACGCCACTTTACCTAGCGTCATAAGATGCATCCTTGCCAGAGTGCGCCGTTGCGGGTCTTATCCTTGCAAAACAGCGGGGACGCCAAAAATGGCAACGGTAAGCAAGAAACGCATATGGGGATGGATGGCCTTTGATTGGGCATCGCAGCCCTTTTATACCCTTGGACTTACATTCATCTTTGGCCCCTATTTCGCCGCCGTTGCAGCCGAATATTATCTCGGCACGGGCATGGAAGCATCAACAGCCAAGGCCCAAGCCCAAGGCATGTGGTCGGCGGGTCAAACCGTTGCTGGATTAATCATCGCATTTTCGGCCCCCTTCCTCGGGGCATTTGCCGACAATTCCGGGCGCAAGATGCCGTGGATCGCGTTCTTTTCGATCATCTACATCGCTGCGACATGGATGCTATGGGGCCTGATGCCCGATGGCAGTAATATCATATGGATCCTGGTGGTTTTTTACGTCGGCTTTGTCGCCGCCGAAAGCGCGCTTAACTTTGTGAATGCGATCCTCCCGTCGCTTGGCAAAAAGGAAGACATCGGTCGGATCAGCGGGTCTGGTGCCGCGTTCGGGTATTGGGGCGGGGTTGTCTCTCTTTTTGTGATGCTCCTTTTGTTAGCCGAGAACGACGCCGGCGTGACCTTGCTTGGAAACCCCCCGTTGTTCGGTCTGGACCCCGAAATGCGTGAAGGCACCCGTTCTGTCGGACCCTTGATCGCGATATGGTATGCTGTCTTTATGATCCCGTTCTTTTTGTGGGTGCGGGACGATCCACATCTTGGAGGTAAATCGACAAGGCTTAGTGATGTTGCGGGTGATCTTTGGGCAACCCTCAAAAGTGTCCGCGAACGCAAAAGCCTGCTGAATTTCTTGGTCGGGTCGATGTTCTACCGCGACGCATTAAACGCGCTCTATGCCTTTGGCGGTGTCTATGCGGCACTGGTTCTTGATTGGCAGACCATCCAGATCGGCGTCTTCGGTATCGTTGCCGCAATCGCCGCCGCGATTGCCACGTGGCTTTCAGGCCTCGCTGATCAGCGATTTGGGCCAAAGCCCGTGATCCGCGTCGCGGTATGGGTGCTGATCATTGTCTGCATTACGATCGTCGGCATGTCTCGCGAGGCACTGTTCGGTTTCCCGCTTGCCCAAGGATCAAACCTGCCTGACATCATCTTTTATGTCTGCGGTGCCTGCATTGGCGGCGCTGGTGGTGCGGTTTATTCTGCAAGCCGTTCGATGATGGTGCGGCACACCCACCCTGATCGCCCTGCCGAAGCATTTGGCCTTTTTGCGTTAACTGGCAAAGCGACCGCTTTTCTCGCACCTGCCTTTATTACGCTGTTCACTTTTCTGACGGGGAACAACCAGCTTGGGTTCTTGCCCGTGATCTTCCTTTTCCTGATCGGATTATTGCTGCTAAGGTGGGTTAACAAAGACGGAGATCGCGCAGAATGGTCCGCAGAGTAGCATTTTCCCTATCGCTTGTTTTGGCACTCGCGGCTTGTCGTGGGGCTGATACCGCCGCACCGGCCAGTCGCGCCGGTGCTGCAACAGTTTCAACACAGAACGCGGGCGATACCCGCGCGGCCAAGGCGCTGTTTGGCGCGATGTCGACTCCTTCGGCGCAGACGCCTGAAGCGCACGGTGCGTATTCCCGCGGCTGTCAGGCAGGGGCGGTGCAACTGCCCGAGACCGGCGCAACATGGCAAGCCATGCGCCTGTCGCGCAACCGCAACTGGGCACAGCCTACTACAGTTGATTTCGTGCAGGATCTGTCGCGCTTTGCCGCGACGCTGCCCGGTTGGGACGGTCTTTATGTTGGTGACATGTCGCAACCGCGTGGCGGGCCGATGCTGACTGGCCATGCCAGCCATCAGACAGGCCTTGATGCTGATATCTGGATGCTGCCACCAAACCGTTTGAACCTGACACGTGGTGAGCGCGAGGAGCTATCATCAATCTCGATGCGCCGCTCGGCTGGGGCTTATACGAACGACCGTTGGACCACCCAGCATATGGAGGTTCTCCGCGCCGCAGCAAGCGACCCACGCACCGCGCGTATTTTCGTGTTTCCGGGTGCCAAGGTCGCGATGTGTAACTGGGCCACTGGTGATCGTGCGTGGCTGAATAGGATCCGGCCATGGTATGGTCACCACTATCACTTCCACGTTCGGCTGGCCTGCCCGCGTGGTGATAGTACTTGCGAAGATCAGGCGCCCCCGCCCGCTGGCGATGGCTGTGCCGACGCCCAAACCTGGGTAGACAACATCCTCAACCCGCCACCACCAGACCCGAATGCGGCCCCCGCGACGCCCCGCCGCGAAGTGACAATGGCGCGGCTTCCGGTGCAGTGCACGGGTGTGCTGGAGTCCGAATAACGCGGATTGACCGAGGGGTCTTGCGGCGTTAGATGGACGCGTCCCGTAACGGGGCCAAGTCGCCGCACCCTTGTCAAAACGGAATATGAAATGACCCGCATCCTACCTGGCGTGATCGCCATGGCCGCCAT
>JBLHNX010000021.1:0-14861 GCA_047622125.1 Paracoccaceae bacterium
ATTTCATGGAAGATGACGCGGACATCAAAGTGAAGGACTGGCTGGGCGGCAAGGCCGATGTTGTCTTGTCTGATATGGCCGCAAGCGCGTCGGGGCACAAACAGACCGATCACAACCGCATTATGGCCCTATGCGAGGCGGCGGCGCATTTCTCGTTTGATGTCCTCGAAGAGGGTGGCACGTTCGTGGCCAAAGTTCTGGCAGGCGGGGCCGAGGGGGCTTTGCAAAAGCTGCTCAAGCAGAAATTCACCAAAGTTGTGCATGTAAAGCCGCCCGCGTCCCGCTCTGACAGCTCGGAAAAATTTGTGGTGGCGACGGGATTTCGCGGCTAGGCGGCTTGCCGTGTCGGTTTGGGTCTGGTTTTTAGGGACCAAGCAAATGCAACCAAAGGGTCAGTGATGAGCAATAACATCTGGTATTATGTGGTCGACGGCGTGCGCGTAGGGCCAGTCGATGCTGGCGAAATTGCACGGCTGATCGATACGGGCACCGTTTCCGCACAGACACTTGTCTGGCGCGATGGGCTTGATGGCTGGGTCGCTGCATCCGAACATTTCGATATTTCCAAAGGCGTTGCACCGGTTTCCATGCCGCCAATGCCGCCGCAACCGCCAGTTCAAAACACACGCCCATCGGGCGATCAGCCCAATGCTGGCGCCGCACCCGCGCGTGGGTTTCGCGATGCAATCAATACTTGCCTGAACAAATACGTCACCTTTTCAGGTCGGGCCAGCAGATCTGAGTACTGGTATTTCGTTCTGTTCACTGTGCTTATCGGATTTGTCAGCGGCCTGGTTGATGGCATTATCTTTCCGGGCAACGACGTCTCACCGATCAATTCGATTGTGTCATTGGCAGTGCTTTTGCCCGGTCTTTCCGTCGCGGTGCGTCGCTTGCATGACATTGGCCGCAGCGGCTGGTGGGTCGGTAGTTACTACTTGGGTCTGGTCGCCTATATCGTTGTCACAGCCGTTTCAGTCGGCGGCGCGACCGCTGGCGATCCATCGGCATTAGCGCTGTCGCTGATCGGGCTTGGCGGTATTGCGTTTCTCGTGATGACGATTGTGCTGCTGGTGTTCTTTTGCACGCGCGGCGAGGCTGGACGCAATCGCTTTGGCTAGGCCAGCGCGATCTTGGTGCCCCAATCCGCGCAGGCCATGATCAGTTTTTCGGACGGGATCGCATCGGTGACAAAGTAATCGGCCTGCGCAAGCGAGCCTATCCGCATAGGCGCTTTGCGGGCAAATTTCGAAGCATCTGCAACCACAATTGACTGGCGGGCTTGCGCAAGGATCGCGCGGCTGACGTGGACTTCTTGTGCGTCAAAGTCGAGCAGATCGCCCATCTGATCAATCGCCGAAGCGCCGATGATGGCGAAATCAACCTTGAAACGTTCAATCGCCAGCGTTGCCAAATCACCGACAAGCCCACCATCAGAACGGCGCAATTGCCCACCTGCGACGATCACGTCGCAGCGTGGGTTTGCCGCAAGGATATTGGCGACGTTCAGATTATTGGTCACAACCATCAGGTCGGTGTGATGCAGCAGGGCGCTGGCCACGGCCTCGGTTGTGGTGCCGATATTGAGGAACAGCGAGGCGCGATGCGGGATGAGGCGAGCGGTGCTCGCCGCGATCCGTGCCTTGGCATCGCGATGCAATGCGCGCCGGTCCCCATAGCCGATATTACCCACACCCGAGGCAAGAATGGCCCCGCCATGCACCCGTTCGAGCGCACCCGCGGCCACCAGCGCACGCAGGTCTCGACGGATGGTTTGAACCGTCACGTTGAGGGTTTGGGCCAGTGCTTGGGTGGTCACCTTACCCGTTGATCTGGCACTGGACAGAATCGCCGCCGTGCGGTCGGGTGTTGATGGTGGGTTCGGTTGTGTCATAACGCGAACATGACATATGCGTGAAGACGCAGTAAACCGCTGCTTTCATAGGTTCGTTTCATTTTCGTCTGACCTGCGACGAACCTTGACCCGGTCATCACTTGCCAGTCCAAATGTGCGGGCGCATGACGATCTGCGCAGCAAGGACGGGCAGATGGACAAGCAAGCAGACTATGACCTTTTCATAATTGGCGGCGGTATCAACGGCGTCGGGATCGCGCGCGACGGCGCGGGGCGCGGTTTGCGCGTCGGGCTGGCCGAAATGAACGATCTTGCAAGTGCAACCTCGAGTGCATCAACCAAGTTGTTTCATGGTGGGCTGCGCTATCTTGAATTCTTCGAGATCGGATTGGTTCGCAAAGCCCTGATCGAACGCGAGGTGCTGCTTAAGGCGATGCCGCATATCAGCTGGCCGATGCGATTTGTGCTGCCGTTTCACAAAGATATGCGCTTTGAAGGGGACACGCCCACGTCAAAGCTGCTGTCGTTTTTCATGCCGTGGATGAAGGGGCGCAGGCCCGCTTGGCTGATCCGGCTTGGGTTGTTTCTGTACGACAATTTGGGCGGACGCGAGATCCTGCCTGCCACGACGTCGATTGATCTGACGACCGACCCACTGGGCAAGCCGATCAAGGAAAAGTTCAGCCGCGCTTGGGAATACTCCGATTGCTGGGTCGAGGATTCTCGCCTTGTGGTCCTGAATGCACGGGACGCTGAACTGCGCGGCGCGACGATCATGACGCAGACCAAAGTTGTGCGCGCGGATCGTATCGATGGGCTGTGGCACGTAACGCTTGCGGGGGGTAAAACCCTGACCACGCGGGCCCTGGTGAACGCTGCCGGGCCCTGGGTCGAGGATGTCGTGCGCGGCGTGACCCATCTGGATACCAGCGAGGGCGTGCGTCTTGTGCGCGGCAGTCACATCGTCACGAAACGCCTGTTTGATCACGACCGCAGTTATTTTTTCCAAGGCGAGGACGGGCGGATCATCTTTGCTATTCCATATGAAACCGACTTTACGCTGATTGGCACGACTGATCAGGAACATGATGATTTGGCGGTCAAACCCTTTGCGACAGATGCCGAGCAGGACTATCTTTGCGGCTTTGCATCGCAGTATTTCAAGCGCCCCGTAACCCGCGCCGATGTGGTCTGGACCTATTCGGGCGTGCGCCCGCTTTATGATGACGGTGCAAAATCGGCCACGGCGGCGACGCGTGATTATGTGTTGTCTTTAGATTATTCGGGGGATGACGCAGGCGCGCCCTTGCTGAACGTCTTTGGCGGGAAAATCACGACCTATCGCAAATTAGCGGAAAACGCGCTGGCCAAACTGGTGCCGTTGATTGGCGGCACGGGCGTGTGGACGGCGGGTGTGCCACTACCCGGTGGCGATTTCAAAGTGGCCGACAAGGACGCGTTGGTCGCGCGATTGGCTGCTGAACATCCGTTCTTAACTGACCGTTGGGCGCTGCGTCTGATCCGCGCTTATGGCACGGATGCTTGGGCTGTGCTGAATGGCGCGACAACTGCGGCCGACCTTGGCGATGATTTTGGCGCGACATTACATGCCGCCGAAGTGCGCTGGCTCATGGCCCATGAATACGCGCGTGTCGCCCAGGATGTGATCTGGCGGCGCAGCAAACTTGGCCTTAGGCTATCGGTGGAACAGGTCGCAGCATTAGAAACATTCATGGCCGCAACACAGAACGGGGAGGGCGCAAAATGACCCATATTCTGGCGATTGATCAGGGCACGACATCAAGTCGGGCGATCATTTTTGACGCTGACATGGCGATCAAAGCCACAGCCCAAGAGGAATTCCCACAGCATTTCCCGCAAAGCGGCTGGGTTGAACATGACGTCAGCGATATCTGGTCGTCGGTGGCGGCAACCTGTCGCGGCGCGATTGAAAAGGCGGGTTTGCGCAGTGGCGATATTGCAGCAATCGGCATCACAAATCAGCGTGAAACCACGATTGTCTGGGACCGCAAAACTGGCGAGCCGATCCACAATGCAATTGTCTGGCAAGACCGGCGCACAGCGGATTTTTGCAAAACGTTGAAAGCCGAAGGGTTCGAGGCCGAGATTACCAAACGCACCGGGCTTCTTGCTGATCCGTATTTTTCCGGCACCAAAGTCCAATACCTTCTGTCACATGTTGACGGCGCACAGGCCCGCGCGAACCGTGGTGAATTGCTGTTTGGGACGGTCGATTGCTACCTGATCTGGAAGCTTACGGGGGGCAAAGTGCACGCGACCGATGCCACCAATGCCGCGCGCACAATGCTGTATAATATCCGGCAGGGCTGCTGGGATGAAACCATCTGCGCACGATTTGATATCCCCATGTCGATGCTGCCCGAGGTGCGCGATTGCGCGGCAGATTTCGGCTCAACGATGCCCGATCTGTTCGGAGCACCAATCCCGATCTTGGGCGTTGCAGGTGATCAACAGGCCGCGACCATCGGGCAGGCCTGCTTCGATCCGGGCATGTTGAAATCGACCTATGGAACGGGCTGTTTTGCCCTGCTCAATACCGGCGACACGTTGGTGGAAAGCCAAAACCGGATGCTGGGCACGATAGCCTATCAGTTTGATGGCAAACCGACCTATGCGCTTGAGGGGTCAATTTTTATTGCCGGTGCGGTGGTGCAATGGCTGCGCGACGGGCTGAAAATCATCCGCGAGGCCAGCGAAACCCAAGCGCTGGCGCAAACTGCCGATCCGTCACAGGAATTGTATCTGGTACCGGCGTTCACCGGCCTTGGTGCGCCCTATTGGGATGCAACTGCGCGCGGGGCGATATACGGGCTGACGCGCAATTCGGGGCCTGCGGAATTTGCCCGTGCAGCGCTGGAAAGCGTCGGATTCCAGACCCGCGACCTACTTGAGGCGATGCATGCGGACTGGCCGGATTCGGGAGATGCAGGCGTACTGCGCGTTGATGGCGGGATGAGCGCATCTGACTGGTCGATGCAGTTCTTGTCCGACATTATCGGCGCACCTGTTGATCGCCCGAAGGTGCTTGAAACCACAGCGCTTGGGGCGGCATGGCTGGCAGGAATGCGGGCAGGGGTCTACCCCGACCAAGCCGGTTTCGCCGCATCATGGGCGCTGCAACAGCGCTTTGAACCGGCCATGGATCAGGCCACGCGCGAGCGACGCTATAACGGTTGGAAAGACGCCGTAGGCCGCACGCTTAGTCGCTAGATTGCAAGCGTGCAAACATCGCGACCGGCGGGCAGGGTTGTCAGAACGGTGCCTGCTGCGGTTTTGCGCAGATCATAGCCGTAGCCCTTAAGGCGGTGGCGCCATTCGCGATCCGACAGGCAGTTACCGCGTTCGCTCATGACGAAATCGCGGACTTGCGCGATGATGACTGGGTTATTTCCACTAAAATGCATTGTTCTCTCTCCGTTACCAATACGAGTTTCTGAGAAAGATTGTGCACAAGGTTCGTGTCCGCAATTCAGCTTGAATGGGGCGGACACGGGGTCTTTTTGGACAGAAATGTGGCGCTAGTCTTCGCGACCGCGCAGCAGGGATTGCCCTGTATAGACGAGGATCGCCATGCCGACGGCCCCGCCAGCTGCGACCAGCAACAGCACGATCACATCAATCGCGCCGCCCATGTTGAACAGCCGTTGTAAGTTTCTAACGGGTCAGAGCGTGCAATCCCGCCTTCGACCACGGGCACTTGGCATTTGACGGATGCGGCGGTTTTGCCCTTAGGCACGCCTGCCACGTCACCCAGTGCCCTGATGCTGTCATAGCGCAGGTGGCGCACTGGCGCATTTCATTTCCGTCGCGAGGCGGGTTAACAGTCCTACGCCGCCTTGGGTAAACTTACCAACGGCCTGCCATGTGCTGCTGGCATAAAGCCCGCCGATCCCGTTTTCACCGACCATATCAAGCGAGAACCCATCAATGGCATCGTGATCTAGGATCAAACCGGTGGCCACGACCAGATAGTCATTCGGCAGGGCGTCGCCGCTGGCGGTCGAGACGGTCTTGGTTTCAGGATCAATCGCTGCTGCCTTTTCGGCGATCAGCGTGACACCGATTGGCAAGCGCCGCACCACCGGCATCCGCGCCGATAATGATGATTTTCCGTTTGTGGTGATCGGTGCCGCCTGACTGGCCGTCACTGCACCATGCGCAACACTGCCCGCCGCGACGCCCAGAAACGCCCGACGGTCCATTTTGAATTTGTGGTGCTATATGTCGCTCTGCTCCGATCAATTAAGGGCATGTAATGATTTACATCGGCCGTTAGTGGAACTTTGCATGACTATTGGCTTGGCGCAGCAACAGGTCGTCGTCGCCAATGTATCTAACGAAAACAGGAAACGGGCCGGAACGCTGTGTGCATTCCGGCCCGTCTCTGTGTGATCCGCTCCCTGACGGGAACGGGTTATCATTGTAGGGTCGCTTACTTCACCAAAAGCTTGGCTTCGTGCTTTTTCAGCGTGCGGCGTGCGGACTGATAGTCCTCTAGGCCGCTCTTTGAACGCAACTCGGGGAAGAGTTCAAAGATTTCGTTGCGCTGCTCGCCGCTGATACCCTTGAGGGAATAATCGCCAGGCTGGAAGCTTTCGGTCCATGTCCCGTTGGACAGAACCACTTCGTGGCGCTCGAACATGAAGTGGATATAGGCCGTGCCGATCATGTCCACGGCGTGGATACCATCGGACCCAACCAGGTGTTTGGCACTTGCCAGAACTTCACGCTCTTCAAAGTAGAGCTGCGTTTTCTCGCTTGCGACCAGCATCCGGTGGTTTGGCGATACCAGCATGTCACGTTCTGGCAGACCGTTGCCCAATGACCCGGCGCGCAGCAAGATCGGCTTGAGGTGCGGGTTGGCGACGAGCGCTTTGCCCGATATCTCTTTGCGGCCCACCCAACGGATCTCTTGGACGCCGTTGTCACGGGTGATGATCCGGTCGCCGATCCGCAGCTCTTCCACAAGACGCTCGCCTTGCGGTGTTGCGATTGTGGTGCCCGGCGTGAAGCAGGGGATCACGTTCTCGATTTCCGAGAATGTCATGGTCGAATTATCAAGGAAGGTCACGGTGCCGGCCTCGGGATCGCCACCAACATAGGTGATGAAGTCCACACCCGAACCCGTCAGGTCAAGCACATCGATGTCACTGTCATCGGTGTCTTCGCCGCCAACAACCACATCGCCGCCGTTCCCGCCAAGGAAGGTATCGCTGCCAAAGCCACCCGACAGATCGTCGTTGCCCTGACCACCGACGATCACATCGTCGCCGTCGCCGCCTTGGATGATGTCATCGTCGACACCGCCATCAAGGTGGTCATCGCCCGTGCCACCATACAGCGTGTCGTCATCGTCGGCACCATAGATGGTGTCGTCGCCAGCGCCGCCAAACAGCGTGTCTTCACCAGTGCCGCCGTAAAGGGTGTCTTTGCCGGACCCGCCAAACAATTCGTCATTGCCAGATTCGCCATGGAGTGTATCGTCGCCAGCATCGCCTGCGATTTGATCATGACCCGTGCCACCAAAGGCCAGATCGTTGCCTTGCCCTGCGCTGATGGTGTCATCGCCACCGTAGCCATAAATGATGTCATCGTCGCCATCGGCACCGTCAACTGTGTCGCCTTGATAGTCGACATAGTTCGGAAAGATAACATCGTTACCACTTGTTCCGTCGACCGTTAGATCACGCGGGTCTTCGTACTTACCAGGTTTAGGCATTTCGATTCCAACTCCACAATACACAGGCCCCAGTCAGAGGATTAGGGCCTCGTGATCTGATAAGAAAGCGGACTGACGTGTTTTGGAGTAACGAGCACACAAATTGCAGGATCGAGCACATCACTGTAAATGCAGTGGAAACAATGCATGAAATTAAGGTGTATTATGCGATTTGAAACCTAGCAGTACTTTGATTCTACTGAAAAATGGGGCGGAAATGTGGAGCGCAGGTGACCAACGTAAGATCGTGTGTGGCCGAAAAATGTCAGCGGCGCACGCACACTGTTTCAAACCTTATCCCCAGCACTTATCCACAGCATTCGGACACCAAATTGGCCTGCCCGAATTTGCGGATGTCTTGGTTTACGCTTCAAATCTAAAATCTATATAGCACTATGCAGTGCGAGGCCGCAACCAAAGGTTGTTACTGATTGTTCGAAAAGTTTTGGACCATTTCCGCCAGACGATTTCATTGTCGAATCAAGGAATGATGCTATCATTCGGGCCACAAGTGAAATTGGGGTGCGTGTGACAGACCAAGTTGAATTCGGCGCGTCGGACGCTGTGGCATGGGCACATGACTTGGGGTTCCACATTGCCGCAATGTTGACGGACCAGCCTTGGTCGACGGTGTGGCGTGTTGTCGGTCAGGACAATACCCACGCCATTCTCAAGCAAATCCATCAACCGCGTCATGCACCGCTTGGGTTCTTGACGCTGTTGCCAAAGCATTTTCCCAATAACTGCGTCGGGGTCATTGCAAGCGCGCCGCAGCGCGGGCTGTTTATGTTCGCACTTGCGGTCGCGCCCGATAATCTGCCCGTTTCCACGGCGTCGCTTATGACGGCCTATGGGCAGATCCAATCCAAGGCGGCGTCGCGCGCCGACCTGCTGACGGCTTTACCGACCCTTAGGCCGCGTGACATCTATGACATGGTGGTCGCTATGGCCGCGCGGTCAAATCCCGACTGGCCCGGTAACGGGTTTGATCTGCTGGACAAGGATGAACGCGAAACGATCCAATCAGCCCTAGAACGCCATGCACCGCTGATTGCCAAGTTGATCGCGGTGATCGACGCAAGCCCGCCAACCATCAACCACACCGACTTGCGGCACGACAACGCGATTGCGCGCGCGGGCGAGGGGTGCTGGATACTCGATTGGGACGATGCAGCCAAATCTGCGCCGGGCTGGTCACTGCATTCACAGTTTTCTGGCTGCCTGCGGGTCTTTGCCTGCCTGAATCGCCCCGCAATGTATCAATCACAAAGTGCGCGGGCGCGTGACGAGGCCCTGATGGCCGGTTATATCCGCGCGTTGGCGGCAGATGGCGCCTATGATCCGCAAGACCTAAGGCGCATTCTTCCGGCAACCGCCGCGTTTGGCATTATGAAGTACGCGACCGATATGGCGCCCTATGATATTTCCGACCCTGACACGGCAGATGCAGTGCGCGACGCTTTTTCGCGCCGTTTCAAAGATCTGACACAGTTTCTTGATATCGCTGCCACGAAACGAAAACCCGATCAGGCAGGTCAACACGAAATGAAAGCCGCGAGCACGGAAAACACAGCCCCGAACACCGTGGCGTTTCCTGAAATATCTTACGGCGATGATGCACCGTCCGCGTCGCCCGAGCCGATGCGCGAACTGGCCCGAACCGGAGCAGACTTGTTTCGTGAAAACGGCACGCTTGCGATCCGCAATTGCCTGCCGCCCGACTTGGTTCACCGCGCGTTTCGCGCGTTCGTTGACGGGACAGATAGCCAGATTGCAGACATTAAATCAGGGCGGGCCCTATCGGTCGGTCATCGCAGATACATGATTAGCGTGCCAACAGACGGCGTTTTCGGCTCATCGCAGCTTTTGGCCGCGCCACGCCTTTTGGCCGTGCTTGACGACTTGCTGGGTGATCAGTTCGTGCTTGGCAGTTTGACCTCGGTTCTGGCATTGCAGGGATCAGATGCGCAGCGCTGGCACCGTGACAATGATCCGTTGTTTCCCGAAAACCCCGATATGGAGATGCCGCCGTTTTCGATTGCCGTGCTTATTCCGCTGGTGCCATTGGACGCGGAAATTGGCGCAACCGAAACAATCCCCGGCTCGCACCGCGATGCATTGGATACCCGTCAAGACCGACCTGTTGCACGCCCTGATATCGTCGTTGGCGATTGTTACTTGATGGACAGCCGCCTGATGCACCGCGGGATGGCCAATACTTCGACTCGTGCGCGCCCGGTTCTTAGCCTTGTTTACCAGCGCGCATGGTATCGCGATTACCAGAACTTTACCGATCAGCCTGCCTTGCAGATGTCGCATGACACGGCAGACAAGTTCCCCCAGGACCGTCGTGACTTGATTTCATGGGCGATAACCGCATGAGCGGTGATGACCACCTGTGGTCGGACAGTGGCTATGTTGTCGAAATTCCCTATACGAAACAATACATCCGCCACCAGTCCCCGATCGCGCTGAGCTTTGCTGCGGCCGCGAACGGGTTCACACCACCAGACCCGCGCGCGCCCTTCAGCTATTGCGATCTTGGCTGCGCCGAGGCGGTGACGCTACTGAGCCTTGCAGCGGCCTATCCGCAGTCGCGGTTCGTCGGCGTCGATCTAAATCCCGATCACATTAAAAACGCCCGCGACCTTGCCCAGCGTGCCCGATTGGACAACCTGTCGTTTTTCGTCGGGACGTTTGCGCAATTCGCGGACAGTACGCCCGAGAGGTTCGACTATATCGCGGCACACGGCGTCTATAGCTGGGTGTCGCCTGCGGTGGTCGAAACGCTGCATCAGGTGGTTGAACAAACCCTCAAAGAGGGCGGGTTATTTTACTTTTGCCACTACGTCCGGCCAAAGGGCACGCGCACGGAATTCCTGTTTCATTTGCTGCAAACGCTTATGGCGCAAATGTCCGGGCCATTGGCGGGTCGTATCCGTGCCGCCGTCTCCGAGGCGCAAGTGCTGGCGCAGGGCGGTGGCCCGCTGGCGCAAGACCACCCCTATTTGCAGGACGATCTGAACGGTCTTGCGAACCGTGATACGCGTTATCTTGTGCATGAATTTTGCAACAAATACTTCCGCCCGAATTTCTTTCGCGAGGTTGCACAAGACCTGCGCGACATCGGTCTGGGCTATGTTGGATCGGCGCGCGCCGAGCGCAACAATCCGCTGAACCTTTATCCAATGGACGATTTCAGCGCATGGGACGGGCTGCCCTTTGTCGCCAAAGAAGAGCGCGCAAGTCTTTTGGGGGATGACGAATTTCGCTGGGATGTGTTCCAGAAAGGCGCGACAGAGCCATCAGTGCAGTCAACTGCCCTAAATGGCTACAAATTGGATTCCGCCAAATTTCCCTACGGCTATCCAAAAGAGGCCACCCTGTGGAGCCGCACCGTGTCCTTTGACACGCCTGTGTTCAAAACCCTACTTGAGGGCGGTCATGCAGGCACGAAGGGCATCGGCGATCTGGTAAACGGCAACGCCGATCCGAAACAGGCCCGCGACACCGTGCTTGATATGGTTGCGTCGGGGATGTTTCAGCCGCTTATTCAGGCAGCGCGGTCCCCGATTGGACGCGGTTCAGTCAGTTACGGATTTTCGCACGCCCTAAGTAAGCAGTTGTTCGAAAGGGATTTTTACACCGAGGGCAGTTGCAGCTTTAGCTCTGAAATCATGGGGTCTGCACTTGTGTTCAGCGGTTTCAACGCCCTTGCGACCTATGCAATGGACACGAACGATGTTGACAC
Organism: Paracoccaceae bacterium; assembly: GCA_047622125.1. GTDB lineage: Bacteria > Pseudomonadota > Alphaproteobacteria > Rhodobacterales > Rhodobacteraceae > SW4. The sequence goes on from JBLHNX010000021.1 coordinate 11,368, forward strand.
AGCACTGGCGTGGACCCGTACAAAACTGAGGGCCATGACAGCGCAAGAACGGCGCAATATCGGCGTCAAATTCAAGATGACGGACGATGCTTTCGTGGAAAGAGAGACCAACTTCAAGCGCGCGGTCCTTCCCCGTTTGCTTAAATACGAGATACTGACACCAATCGGTTGATTACCCTGATCTTGAAGGGTGATTGTCTTGCGGCCAAACCGGTCCACAAAACAATTGAGATTGCCCCAGCGACGTGTGTTATACTCCAATAACAGAGCCTAATTCTCCAATTACGACTGGCGTTCATGAATTTTGAAGACTTCAAAGACAGATTGCTGGCGGCGCTGCCCGACGATCACCCTGACGGTCAGCCTTTCAAACTTGCCCAAGTCGGGCTCTTTGCGCTGAGGCATTCATTTACGTCCCAATCCGAAGCGGTATTCCATCAGCCGATGCTGACCCTGGTCCTGCAAGGTGCCCAAGACGTTCACGTTAGGGACACCACGGTTATGCTTGATGTCGGGGATACCTTGCTGATCAGCCAAGATGTACCCGTCATCAGCAGCGTGACCCAAGCCAGCATTTCCAAGCCCTATATTGCCCTGTTGTTTGCGATTGATGTCGCGATCTTGCACGCATTGCAAAGTCGGATGCCGGATTTACACAATCGAAAACCGACGGATGGGTCCATTGGCGACACCCATCAAAGTCCGGAATTGATCGATGCATTGGGCAGGTACTTGCGCTTTGACCCGGGTTCGGTTGACTACCGCATCCTTGGCCAATCCGCGCGCGCCGAAATCCATCTTAAACTGTTGCTTGCGGACAATATCGACGGGCTGGAGGCAATTCTTGACCGTGGTCGGCGCGCCGACAGGATTGGCAAGGCAATCAGCTTGATAAGGTCGGGCTACACCAAACCGATATCCGTTGATGATCTCGCCGCCGCCGCGGGCATGGGCACGTCATCGTTTTATGCACACTTTCAAGATGTTACCGGATCGACGCCGGTGAACTACATTAAGGACATGCGCCTTCACAAGGCGCGCTCGCTTATCACACAGAATTCCCAATCCGTATCATCGGCAGCATTTTCGGTCGGCTATTCCAGCCGATCCCAGTTTAGCCGCGAGTATAAGCGGAAATTCGGCGTGTCACCGTCATTGGACATCCGTTAGAAAAGCGGCGCGCAACTTTTGTTGCCAGACGTGTCCAATACATGCCCTATTGATCAGACGCATTAATGGGGGTGAGGGTACGTGACCGATTATCATGTTGCCATATTCGGAGGCGGCTCTGTTGGGCTATGCCTCGCGGCCAGTTTTGCGACGGCCGGCGCGCGCGTTTCACTCTTGGTGCGCAAGGGGGCGATGCGCGACCTAGAAGACGGTCCTGTCACGGTATCGGGCGCTCTTGGAGATCATGCAATCGCGCCGGGAACCATTGCGATTGTTGATGCGGCCAATCCTGACGATGACGTCCTTAGCTGCGATATGTTGATTTTGACGACCAAAGCCTATGATGTCCAAGCCGCACTAGAACCCTTCGCGGGGCGGGCGCGGTCACTATCTGTATTATTGATGCAAAATGGGATCGGAACGGCCGAGATCGCGCGATCAGTTCTTGGCCCGACTGTGCCGGTCTATTCAACCGCAATGATGATTGGCATGGTGCGCGTTGCCCCAAACGCTGCGGAAATATCGGGCCATGCTGGCCCCGTTCAGTGTGGACCGATGCTTGGCGATGACATCGGGCCATTGAACAAATTGCTGGACGTTGCAGCGCAGGGTTTCGTGCCGATGACTTATGATCGGGCGATCCGCGAAACGATCTCGTTCAAGTTACTCCTCAACAGCTGCATGAACCCCACGGGTGCACTCACCGGACAAACCTATGGGGAACTGTTGGAAAATCCGGCGTCTCGCGCGCTTATCGTGGGCCTTGCCGATGAAACCTTGGCCGCATTTGCGCGTGCCTTTGATTACCGCCCCGCACAGAGCGGGCAGCACTATGTTGACGAGATTCTAAGTGCGATCGTCAGCAAGGGCGGCGGGAAACACCGCTCGTCAATGCTTCAAGACCTCCAGTCAGGCCGAAAAACAGAGATCGCGTTCTTAAACGGGTTTATCATTGGCTTGGCACAGGATCATGGTTTATCGGCGGTGCGCCATGACGTCGTCCGACAGCTGATCATGGCGCGTGAAACCTAGCAAAGGGTGCATCCCAGCAGCTAGGGGCGTGCCGCAACATCGCGTAGGGTTTGCAAATAGGCCATGACACGCGCAGAAATATCACTGGCGAGCGTGTCCCGTAGCCATGTGGTCGTCATTGGGCCATCAGGGGTCAGGTCGGCGCGCAGGGCAGCGCATTGCGCGGGGTCGGGCAGCGGTAGTTTGGCGGCCTCGTCCAGCAATAACAACAAGTTATGAACCCGTAGGGCATCCTGAAAGGCGCTAAACATCGGCGCAGCCAGGGTCGGATCATCTTGCCATGACGCGCCGCCAAATGCCTCTTGGGTGATGCGCTGACCAGCGCCGTGGCAGGTAAACGCCACGCATCCGCCAAAACCTGCATCCGCCAATCGTGCATGGATCGTGCAACGCGCATCGGGCGACAGGTTGGGGCAGGGCGCGCCAGCGGGTTTGTCGATGCCAAACTTGGGGCCCTTATCGAACGCCAATGCCGCGCAACACAAGGCGGCGCAGCGACTGCAATCTGGGGTCAGGTCCGCTTGGGTCATAGAGGGTCTGACCTAGCCTGCGATCAATGCGGCATATTCTGCGGCCACGTCGTCATCCACAGTCACGCCTTGATTGCCGCCGCCAAGCCGGTCTTTCTGGTCTTTGCGCGGTCCGTAAATCCAGTAGTAGTCGCCGCTGTCCACGTCCATATAGTTGGCTTTGACTTTGGCGGCGCGCGCGCTTTTTTCGCTTTGGAATGTCATGCCGTTGTATTGCAACGTGTTGCCCGTCTTTGAAAACGTCACACGCCCGATCACTGCCATGCCCGGCACATCGGCGGTTTTGTTTTCGATATACATGATACGTGTGCGTTGCATTGGACTGCCTTTTCGCTGCTTCCAACCAAAGTATCGCACCCAATCGGCTGTAATACAAAGCCCTTGCGCGCACCCTATACCCGTTCTAAAAGGCCCGCACTTAATCCCGCAGGCGGGGGCGGGTGAGAAGGGGAGAAATCCCGGATCATCCACCGGTTGGGCCACAAGGTCTGATACCCCCGCTGAGGCTAAACCGGAAAGGAATACGGACATGGCTCTTCCCGAGTTCACCATGCGCCAGCTTTTGGAAGCAGGCGTTCACTTTGGTCACCAGAAAGCACGCTGGAACCCAAAGATGCAAAAATACATCTACGGCACGCGTAACGGCATCCACATCATGGACCTGACACAGACAGTTCCAATGCTGGACCAAGCGTTGAACGTGATCCGCGACACAGTGGCCAAAGGCGGCCGCATCTTGTTCGTCGGCACCAAGCGTCAGGC
>JBLHNX010000022.1:0-14782 GCA_047622125.1 Paracoccaceae bacterium
GGACCCGCAGCGCGCCGCCTATAGCCGCGCCAACAAAATGGACTGGGTCCGCGCAAGCGACTGGATTTTGATCGTGGACGCGGATGAGTTTTTGAACGTGCATGTGGGCGATCATTCGGTGCAGGCCCTGATTGACGCCTGCCCAGAGGACACAGACTCGATCTCGATCAATTGGCGGCTCATGGGCGGGTGTGGGCAGTCAAAAATGTCTGATGATCTTGTCACCGAACGCTTTACCCGTGGATCAACGTTTGAAAAGCCAGAAAACGGGCTGGTTTGGGGGTTTAAAACCCTGTTCCGCCCAGCAAGTTTTGATTTCTTCGGCGTTCATCGCCCGAAGTTCCACAAGACCAAAGAAATCGTCCCTGACATGGTCAAGATGGTTAATGGCGCGGGCAAACCGATGGGTGAGAAATACCTGCAAGGCGGTTGGCGCGGTAGCAAAGACAATGTCACCAATGAATTTGCGCAGGTGAACCACTACGCCGTAAAATCGCGCGAGGATTTCTTGCTGAAGCGTCTGCGAGGCACCGCCAACTCCAAGAACAAAGACCGGATTGATATGGAGTATTGGGACAAATACGACATCAATACCAACGAAGACGTGACGATCCGCACCGATGGCATCCGCGCCCAGATGGACGAGTGGCTGCAAGACGGTGACTTGGCGGCCCTGATGCGGTCATGCATGGATTGCTCGCGCCGTGTGTTGGATTATCAACTGACCGTGCCGGAATTTCGCACGTTTCTCGACACGGGCATTTTCGAAAAAATGAAAGACGCCGCCGAATGAGTGCACCTGCACGCTTTCTGTGTGTCGGCACCCATCACAAGACCGGCACAGTCTGGATGCGGCGCACGTTCCACAAATTCGCCACCGCCGAAGGTATCCCTGTGACGCGGGTAAGTGAACGGTCGCGGCTTAGGGAATTGCCCGCGGACGGACCCGCACTGGTGGTGAGTTGGTCGTCGGCGTTTCCGCTGGCGTTGTTTAACCACCCGCAAGCGCGGTTCTTGCACATGATCCGTGATCCGCGCGATGTGCTGCTGTCCGGCTACCGCTACCATCTGGTCGCGCCCACCGGGAACGAGAAATTCCTGCGCATTCCACGCAGGGATCTGGGCGGCAAGACCTACAAGGAGCACCTGAACGCCCTGCCCTCGCGCATTGATGGCTTGTTATTCGAGATGAACAACAAGCATGCCGAAACCGTGACCGAAATGCTGATGTGGCCCTACGGCCACCCACAGGTTGTTGATTTACGTTATGAAGACCTGATCAACGACATCGATTGCGCGCTATTTGACACCGCAATCCGGCGGCTGGATATGCCGGCGTTTGATCATGACCGGCTGATGAAATCCTATTGGGATCACAGCCTGTTTGGCGCATTGGCCGATCCCGAAAACCGAAAGTCCAACGTCAAAGCCCACGTAAAATCGGCAAGCACGGCACAATGGCGCACAAAACTCCCCCGCGAAGTGGCAACAGCATATGCGGCGCGCTTTGGTGCGGCACTTGCGGCACTTGGCTATGCGCAAAACGACGATTGGGTGAACGAATGCCTGCCCGAGGCGGAAATGGCCAAGGCAACTATCGCTAGCTAGGCCACCAAATTAGGCCACCAAATTAGGCGACGGCGCGCGCCACGTTATCTGGCGGCAGATTTGGCCTGCGCTGCTTCTACCTGTGTCAAAAGCTCTGCGAATTCAGGCTGTTTCTTGAGTGTTTCGATTTTGGCCTGCGCCTGCACGACGGCGCGCTGGTGCAGCCTGTTCAATTCAGGGTCTTGCAGAAGGCGGTCACGTTCCTGCGCGATCCGCCCGACCCAGCGTTGAATGCGCTCATCGTGTATTTCGCCCTGATTATACTTGTTCCAGTATTGGATCGAATATGCATGATCGGCATGGTTCGCATTGCCCCGCGCCGCCTTGAGAAGGAATGTCTCCATCGAGCGCAGCGCATAGTGGTTCAACTGCACCAAATCAAAGCCATAGTTCGGGTGGAGCAGGCTTTTCACATCGCGCGTAAGGTCCACTTCAGTCAATGGCTGCCCGCTTCCGTTGACCATCGAAACGCGGTCAAGTTTGTTCTTGAAGAAAGTCGGCGAATGGTTGTGAATCCGGCGCGGGGTGGACGACCGATGGGTCAGTGTTTTGACGCCACGCCGATTCAGCCTGCGGTGATAGGCCTTTTCATAGCTGGCCGCCCGCACGAATTGCTGTGTCACGGGTAGATCGGCAAATTCGCGCACACCGCCACAGCCGAAATTATGCTGCGACATGGCAATGACGTTCGCATCACCTACGGCCTCGAATAAGGCGTTCAAGGTGCCGTCACCTGCGTTGACGCAAATGTATTCATCCACATCCAGTGACACGACCCAATCGGACCGGAATAACCGCTTGGACGTGTTGATATAGCGTATGGCCTGCAAGTGGTGTCTGGTTTGTCCGTTTGCCATCGACGGGTTGGCGAAATGGCGCAGCTCGCCCATTTCGTCCAGACGCTCAAGCATGACATCTGTGCCGTCGGTGCAATCATTCGAGAACACGAGAATATCGTTGATGCCGATCAGTCGATGGTAGGCGACCCACTCCAGCAAGAACGGCGCTTCGTCTTTCATCGGAGTAATCGAAGATATTCGCATAACAACCCTTTAAGTCCCTGTGTCACCACGGCCACGCCACGTGTATAGCGCCTGTCGTCTCGGATCGCACGGGCAATCCTGCCCGTGTGCCAGATGACCGCCCCGTCAGGTGCATCGCTATGGTTTTACAGCGTGCCGGGTCCGGGTGTCTTGGCGGCATTGGCCAGCAAATCAAACACATAGCCCGCAACCGAGCGGAAACAAATCACTGCGAAATCATCGCCATCTTGCGTCCATATCGCTGCGGGAACCTGCGCCAAACGGGTGCGACGCATTTCACCTTTCGGGAGACCGGATGCGCGCAAATCCGCAGGGCAAACCCTTGCCAGAACCTCGCGCGCGCCCTTGCCCTGCACGGTGATCAGTGCCCGCGCATCTGACACGTTAACGGCCAGATAATGCGTGCCATTTAGTGCCGCGTCGATCATAGCGACCGATTCATCGGCTGCATCATGGGGCACAAGCAACAGCAATTCGTCGGGCGACATCCACGCAAGGCCGCTTTCGCCGTGCATGTTCACACCGCGCTGTGCGGGCATATCTACGCCCGTCACGGCCTTGCAGACTTTTTTCAGCTTCGCGTTGGACAAATCCCCGCGCAAGGTAATCATGCCCCGTAAGCCGCCCTCGCGGATGGTCGTAACGCCGGTCACTTCGCGGCCATTCAATGCGCTGGTAACATTAGACATTCTGCTTCTCCCCTTCAGGGTCAAAGAACACCGGATTAACGATCTTGGCTTTCACGCTGGTCCCGTCGATCTTGGGAAATTCGATCACTTCGCCCATGCGGTCCGGCCCATGCAGCACCAGTCCCATCGCAATGCCGCGCCCCAGTGTGGGCGAATGATAGGTCGAGGTCACGCGCCCTTGGGTGTTGCGCTGGCCATTTTCATTCACACCATCGGCGACTGCATAGGCCCCGTCAGGAATGACTGATCCATCGGTGGTTTCAAGGCCAACCAACTGCCAGCGGGTCGGATCGGTCATGTGGTCACGTTCCTGCGCGCGTTTGCCCAAGAAGTCGTCTTTCTTTTTGGAAATCGCCCAGTGCAGCCCGAGATCCTGCGGGATCACGGTGCCGTCGGTTTCGTCACCGATCATGATGAACCCCTTTTCAGCGCGCATAATATGCAGGCATTCGGTGCCGTAAGGCATCACGCCAAACTCCGCCCCAGCCTCCAGCAGCGCATCCCAAAACGCGCGGCCTTGGCTGGCTGGAACGGCAATTTCAAACGATAATTCGCCGGAGAACGAAATCCGGTAAACGCGACAATCAAAGCCGCCAATCGTGCCATCGGCCCAGCCCATGAACGAAAGCGCCTCGGCGCTCAGATCCATTCCGCCCAGCTTTTCCAAGACCTTACGAGCGTTGGGGCCGACAACGGCCACCTGCGCGAGCTGTTCAGTCGCGTTGGTCACATAGACCTGCCAGTCCCACCATTCGGTCTGCAGCCATTCTTCCATGTGCGCATAAATGCGATCCGCGCCGCCGGTTGTCGTGTGGCACAGGAATGTGTCGTCGTCGATCCGCGCGACCACGCCGTCATCACTCAGAAAGCCGTTTTCGGTGCACATCAGACCATAGCGACAGCGGCCCGGTTTCAGGGTACTCATCATGTTGGTGTAAAGCATATCAAGGAATTTGCCCGCGTCAGGGCCACGCACGATCAGTTTGCCAAGCGTCGAGGCATCAAGCAGGCCAAGGTTCGCTCGCGTGTTGGTGACCTCGCGCTGCACCGCTTGTTCCACGGTTTCGTCGCCGCGCACAAAGGCATAAGCACGCCGCCAATGGCCAACAGGTTCCCAATCGGCACCGTTGGCGTCGTGCCAGTCATGCATCGGGGTCTTGTGCACCGGTTGGAACAATTCGCCGCGCGCCTCGCCACCAATCGCGCCCATGGAAATAGGCGTGTAGGGCGGGCGGAACGTGGTTGTTCCCACGGCGGGGATCGGCGCGTTCAGCGCACCTGCCAATGTGGCAAGACCGTTGATATTGCTTAGCTTTCCTTGATCCGTCGCCATGCCCAGTGTTGTATAGCGTTTCGTGTGTTCGACGCTTTCGTAACCTTCGCGAGCCGCCAGTTGCACGTCACTGACTTTGACATCGTTTTGATAATCAAGCCACATTTTGGTGCGCAACTTATAGCTGGCACCCTGCGGCATCAGCCAGACGGGGGCCATCGGCCCTTCCTCGGGCGCGTCGCCTGCTGGGCCACGCCCCGTCTTGCCGGTTGCCCCTGCCGCTTTGGCGGCGGTAGCACCGGCTTGGAACGCATCGGTCAAAACCTCGGCAGTGGACATCGCGCCGTTGGCGGCCCCTGCGGGCACCACAAACCCAAGCCCATCCGCGCCCAAAGGTGGGCGGCTGGCATCGGGGCGGAAATGCGACTGCGCGTCATCCCAGATCAGCTTGCCACCGCAGTGCGACCACAGGTGCACAACAGGCGACCAACCGCCCGACATCGCGACCGCGTCGCAGGCGATTTCCTCAATTTCGGAACCTTCGCCCGCTTGCATGCAAATCGACACGCCAGTGACGCGCTTGGTGCCATTCACATGAGCGATACCTTTGCCAAGCGCGACACGGATACCCATATCGCGGGCTTGCTGAACAAGCGATCCGTCCGCCGTTGCGCGCGCGTCCAAAATCACCGGCACGTCCAGCCCAGCGTCTTTTAGCGTAATCGCCGTGCGATAGGCATCGTCGTTATTGGTGACCACAACCGTGCGATCCCCCAAGGACACACCAAAGTTGACGGCATAATCACGCACGGCCCCTGCCAGCATAACGCCGGGAATGTCGTTGCCCGCAAAAGACAGTGGGCGCTCGATTGATCCGGTTGCTGTCACGATCTGTTTGGCACGGATACGCCACAAGCGGTGACGCGGGCCGTCCTGATCTGGCGCGTGGTCCGTCAGACGCTCATAGGCAAGTGCGTAGCCGTGATCGTAAACGCCCATGCCCATCGTGCGATTACGCAGCGTGACGTTATCCATACTTTCAAGGGCTTGCACGGCTTCCTTCACCCATGCATCGCCGTCCAGCCCATCAATCTGTGCGCCATCCACAGGTGCGCGGCCACCCCAATGGGCGGTTTGTTCAACCAGCAGAACATCAGCGCCCGCGCGGCCAGCGGCCAGTGCTGCAGCGAGTCCGGCGATACCGCCACCAGTGATCAAAACATCAACGTGGGCATAGAAATGCTCGTAGCTGCTGCCATCCATTTCGGTCGGCGCGCGCCCAAGTCCGGCGGCTTTGCGAATGAACGGTTCATAAACATGCTTCCACAGCGGGCGCGGATGGATGAACATTTTGTAATAAAAACCGGCCGGCATAAAACGCGACAGTTTCGCGTTCACGGCCCCCACATCAAACTCAAGGCTGGGCCAGTGGTTCTGGCTTTCAGCCGCAAGCCCGTCAAACAATTCGGTCGTCGTGATGCGCTGGTTTGGCTCGAAAAACGCGCCCGCCCCCATGTTCACCAACCCGTTGGGTTCCTCGGCACCGCTGGCCACAAGACCACGCGGACGGTGATATTTGAACGAGCGGCCAACCAGCATCTGGTCATTTGCCAGCAGGGCCGAGGCGAGCGTGTCGCCCTCATGCCCCTGCATCCGTTTGCCATTGAATGTAAATTCCATCGTGGCGGCGCGTTTCAGAAGGCGGCCAGCTGTTGCCAGACGTGTGCTCATGAGAAGGCCCTCCATGTCCAGCCCGGTCGCTTGGTGCTGATCTTTTCGCGCAAGTCTTTGGGTGGCGCGAGGGTTTGTGCCGAATAGGTACCAAACACCTCAAGCGTCATCGTGCAGCGCGCGGCGTGGAACCACTTGCCACAACCGGTCACATGCCGCCAGCGTTCGAAATGCACGCCCTTGGGGTTTTCACGCATGAACAGGTAATCCTCGAAATCATTGTCCGAAGACCCAACAGTTTCACGCTTAAGATGCGCCTCGCCGCCAGCGTGCAGTTCGGTTTCATCGGCTTGGATGCTGCAATACGGGCATTCTAGGGTCAGCATTTGCGCACTCCTTTAAGGTCGCGTGTTGGGACAGTCATGAAGATGCGATCCATCAATGCGCCACCCCTGCTGCGACGCTTTCGTCGATAAACTTGCCCGCACGAAACCGGTTCATGGAGAATTCTTCGGTCAGTGGGGAATGCCCCTTGGCCATCAGTTCCGCCATGGCCCAGCCAGAGCCGGGAATTGCCTTGAATCCGCCAGTACCCCAGCCGCAGTTCATAAACATGCCCTCGACCGGTGTCTTTGTCAGAATCGGTGACCTATCACCTGTCACGTCAACGATCCCGCCCCATTGGCGCAACATTTTAAGCCGTGAAATCATCGGGAAGGTTTCGATGAGCGCGCGGACGGTTTCCTCGATATGGTGGAACGATCCGCGCTGGGTGTAGTTGTTATAGCCGTCCGTACCGCCGCCAATCACCATCTCGCCTTTGTCCGATTGCGACATATAGCCATGCACTGTGTTCGCCATCACGACCACATCCATGCAGGGTTTGATCGGTTCCGAGACCAGCGCCTGAAGTGCCACAGATTCCATTGGTAGTTGAAAGCCCGCCATTTCCGCCAAAGCGCTGGAATGGCCTGCAACAACACCGCCCAGCTTGTCACACAGGATTTTGCCCTTGCTGGTTTCAACACCCGTGACTTTGCCTCCATCGGTCAAGACATTGGTGACTTCGCATTGCTGGATGATATCCATGCCCATATCTGAACAGGCCCGCGCATAGCCCCAAGCGACCGCATCGTGACGGGCTGTGCCGCCGCGCGCCTGCCACAAGCCACCCAAGACAGGATAGCGCGGCCCGTCGATATTCATGATCGGCACCAGTTGCTTGACCCGCGCGGGGCCGATAAATTCGGTTTTCACACCCTGCAATGCGTTGGCATGGGCGGTGCGCTGATAGCCGCGGACTTCGTGATGGGTTTGGGCCAACATGATCACGCCACGCGGGGAAAACATCACGTTGTAGTTCAGGTCTTGCGACATGGTTTCATAAAGAGACCGCGATTTTTCATAGATCGCCGCGGACGGATCTTGCAGGTAGTTCGAGCGGATAATCGTCGTGTTCCGGCCCGTGTTCCCGCCGCCCAACCAGCCCTTTTCAATCACCGCGACATTGGTGATGCCGAAATTCTTGCCAAGATAGTAAGCGGTTGCAAGGCCGTGCCCACCCGCGCCGACGATCACCACGTCATATTTGGCCTTTGGTGTCGGCGAGGCCCAGGCGCGGGGCCAGCCCGCGTGCTGGCGCATCGCTTCGCGCGCAATTGCAAAGACGGAATAGCGTTTCATCGGGGGTCCCCATTCTGGATTCGAAGTTCGGACAGGCGTCCCATTGGTTCTGGGGCAGGCCCGGAAAAAGAGGATACTACCTGCGGCATTTCAAGGCAAATTTACGACATGGCCAAGATGCCGCAACGATTGGCCGCATCTGATTGTACCTTCATCCCTTTTTTCTGGCGACATGACAGGTTAGATGTCACCCAACGAATGAGGTTTTCATGCTGTTCTGGATCACTATTATTGCAATTGCCGTGTTGTCGACTTTGGCGTTGATCGCGCCGCTTTGGCGCCCCGCAACCGACGAAGAATCTGGCCACGAAGACGTCGCCCTTTATCGTGACCAACTAGCCGAGGTTGATCGCGATCTTGCGCGCGGTGTGCTTGACGAAACCGAAGCCGCCCGCACGCGCACCGAAATCGCGCGCCGGTTGCTATCTGCGGATCAGGCGGCAGGCAAGGTGCTGGGCAGCGGCCCCCTGCGTCTCAGTCGCGGGTCGGGTGCGGTGATGATGCTGTGCACAATTGGTGGCGCGATTGCTGTTTATTTTGCCTTGGGTGCCTTCGATATCACTGGCCCCTACCGCGACATGTCGCGCGCGCAACGTATTGCCGCTGGTGACGCGATGCGCGCCGATCGTATGCCCCAACTTGAGGCCGAGATCGCATTTGGCACCGAAATCGCAGCGCTTGGCGAGATTCCCGAAGACTACGCCGCGATGATCGCACGCCTGCGCGAAATCGTACCGCAGAACCCCGAACAACGCGAAGGTTGGGAACTCCTCGCGCTGCACGAGGCCCGCCTTGGCAACTTTTCCGCCGCCACCCGTGCCCAAGAACAAGTGCTCCGGCTCAAAGGCGACGCGGTCACTGCGGCTGATCGCCTTGGCCTGCTTGACCGGATGGTTGCCGCAACCAATGGTTTTGTGTCCCCCGAAGCCGAACAGATCATGCTCGGCCTGCTGGATGAAGATCCGCGTTCAGTGGCAGCGCGCTACTACGCCGGCCTCCTTTATGCCCAGACCGACCGCCCCGATATGGCGTTTCAGCTATGGCGCGATGTGCTTGAAAACGGCGACCCCGCCAGCATCCACTATAGCCTCGCCGAATCGCAAATCGAAGCCGTGGCCTTTGCCGCTGGCGAAGAATTTACCCTCGAAAGCGTTACTCCGCGCGGGCCAAGTGCTGATGACATCGCCGCCGCAGCCGAAATGAGCGCCCAAGACCGCTCGCAGATGATCGCGGGCATGATCGAACAGCTCTCGACACGTCTCGCCGACGAGGGCGGCCCTGCCAGCGATTGGGCGCGCCTGATTGTGGCGCTGTCGGTGATCGAAGAAACCGAACGCGCGCAGATGATCTGGGACGAGGCCCGCACCGCGTTCGCAAGCCAAGAGGCAGACCTTGCAACGATCGCCGCCGCCGCTCAGCAAGCAGGCCTCACTGAATGATCCTAGAGGATCCGATCGATTTCGCCGCCGTCCTGCCGGATATGGGGGCCGTCACTGGCCTTGATTTGGGAACCGTCACCATCGGCGTGGCCGTGTCGGACGTGACGCGCAGCGTGGCCAGCCCGCTGGAAACCATCAAGCGCAAGAAATTCACATTGGACGCCAACCACTTGCTGGACATCATCTCTGCGCGCGACATCAAGGGCATCGTGCTGGGCCTACCGCGCAATATGGACGGCTCTGAAGGCCCGCGCGCCCAAGCGACCCGCGCATTTGCGCGCAATCTGGAACGCCTGACCCCGCTGCCGATCACGTTTTGGGACGAACGCCTTTCCACCGTGGCCGCCGAACGCGCCCTTCTGGAGGCCGACGCATCCCGCAAGCGCCGTGCCGAAGTGATCGACAACATCGCTGCGGCTTTCATCCTGCAAGGCCTGCTTGACCGGCTCGCCCATATCAAGGCTGCATCATGAGCGACGACATCTGGAAACGCGCCGAAATCGACAGCCCCTGTATCAAGGTTTGCGTGATTCACCCCGCAACGCGCCTGTGCACCGGCTGCCTGCGCAGTATCGACGAAATCGGCGCATGGTCCAGTTTGACCCCTGCCGCACGTCAATCTGTCATGGATGACCTACCCGCCCGCGCGCCGCTCTTGCGCAAACGGCGCGGTGGACGCGCCGCACGTCTCAAGGACAGCTAGCACCTCTCATCTTGCTTAGAAATATCCCCGCCGGAGGCACCTGCTCTTAGAAACCGGCCGCCTTGCGCAGCATGTTTAGCGCGACCAGACACAAAAAAATGCCAAACGCCCGCTTGAGCGGTTTCGGGTCCATCCGATGCGCCAATGCGGCCCCCATCGGCGCCGTGATCAGCGTCATCGTAATCACTAACCCAAAGGCCACCAAATTGACCGCACCAATGCTCAGCGGCGGGGCAACGGCCATATCAACCATCAAAAAGCCAATGACCGATGGCACGGCGATGATCACACCAAATCCGGCAGCCGTCGCCACAGCGCGATGGATCGCCACGCCATAAAGGCTCATAACAGGCACGCCAAATGACCCGCCGCCGATGCCCATCAGAACCGACAAAAAGCCCAGGAGCGGCGACAGGATGTAGCGCATCGGTCCGCGCGGCATGTCGGGGCCCAACCGCCAATGGGCGCGTCCAAAGACCATGTAAAGCCCGACAATAATCGCCAGCCCGCCAAAAATCGCCTGCAACACGCCCGATCGTAATGCGCTTGCCACAGCCACGCCGATCACTGCGCCAACGACAATTCCCGGGGCCCAGCCACGCAGGATACTCCAATCAACTGCGCCCTTTTTATTGTGCGCCAACACTGACCGCAGAGAGGTGACAATAATGGTCGCCAAAGACGTACCCAGACACATCTGCATCAATTGCGGGCTGTCGTAACCCAGAACCGTGAAAGCATAAAAGAACGCCGGCACAAGGACGATCCCACCGCCGACCCCTAAAAGGCCAGCAAGCACACCGGCAAAGGCACCGATCACCAGCAACATGGCGCTCATGCTGAGCAAAAGGGTTGGATCTGGCATAACGCGGGTTCCTTACTTGCGGTTCGCTCTGTTGTGGCGCGCAAGGTCACGGGCGGCAAGCCCTTAGGTGGCGGTGCCTGCCTGCATCACTGCATCAAGGGCGCGCAGGACGACATCATTGCCTGCTCCGTCGGTATGCGCATTTTCTGATAGGATCCGCCGCCATTGCCGCGCGCCGGGGCGGCCAGTGAACAACCCCATCATGTGTCGGGTGATCTGTTGTAAGCGCCCGCCGCTTGCCAGATGGGCGTCGATGTAGGGCAGCATGTCATACACCACGTCTTGCGCCACCCGCGCGGTGCCCGTGCCAAATATCACCGGATCAGCGGCCAGAAGAATGGCGCTTGGATTGTGATAGGCCGCGCGCCCGATCATCACTCCGTCCAGCCCTGCATCAAGAAAGGCGCGGGCCTGATCCAGCGTCTCGATCCCGCCGTTGACCGAAAGATGCAGATCGGGGAATTGCAGCTTCATCGCGCGTACCAGATCATAATCCAGCGGCGGGATATCGCGGTTTTCCTTGGGGGACAGCCCCTTAAGCCATGCTTTGCGCGCGTGGATCGTAAAGCGCTTCACACCTGCGGCGGCGACGGTTTCAAGAAACGCGGGCAACACCTGTTGCGGGTCTTGATCATCCACACCAATGCGGCATTTCACCGTCACATCGGCACTTTGGGCGGCAATCATCGCAGCACAACAGTCCGCGACCAGCGCGGGGCGCTCCATCAACACAGCCCCAAAGCTGCCCGATTGCACCCGATCACTGGGGCAGCCGACATTAAGGTTGATTTCATCAAAGCCGTGATCCGCGCCAAACCGCGCGGCCTGCGCCAGTTCAGTCGGGTCAGACCCGCCCAATTGCAATGCAACGGGATGCTCTGCTGCGTTATGCGCCAACAGATGCAACGCCCCACCACGTACCAGCGCCGGGGATGTGACCATCTCGGTATAAAGCAACACCTCGCGCGACATCAGACGGTGCAGATACCGGCAATGCCGATCCGTCCAATCCATCATCGGGGCGACCGACAGGCGTGCGTGCTGGTTCAGGTCCATCCTATCGGTTCTTTGCTGTTGGTCCATTGTGTGCCGCGCGATAGTGCAGATCGCCCGCGTTGTATACGTGATGGCGCAAATAAACCCGTCGGGCGTGTTGCTAAAAAACTTCGTTTGGGCCAATCGGTTTTTGAAATCGTATAAGAAGGTAACGACCATAAAAACAGGACGACAGCGCCGTTCAGGGCCAACCGGCAAAGCCACAGCATTCGGTTTTACCTTTACACTGCGGCCTTGTCCCACGAGATAGCCCTGCAAACGCAAGGAGCAGTACAGCCATGAACGGTTTTGCGCCACAAGACGATCCCCGCGCCTATCGCGACGCCCTTGGGGCCTTTGCAACCGGCGTCACAGTGATCACGACCCATAGCGTGGACGGGCCTGTCGGGATCACCGCCAATAGCTTTGCCAGTGTGTCGCTTGATCCGCCTTTGGTGCTTTGGTCACCTGCGAAGGCCAGCAAACGCTTCGATCTGTTTATCGACGCACCGCATTTTGCAATTCATGTGTTGGACGGACACCAACAACAGCTTTGCGACGGTTTTACCCGCGATAAATCTGCTTTTGACGGGTTGGATTGGATGGCCGATCAGAACAACACGCCCCTTATTCGCGGCTGCCTTGCACGGTTTGAATGCAAACTTGAGGTCGCCCATGACGCGGGCGACCATGTGATCTTGATCGGGCGGGTTGAACGGGCGGCGTTTCGTAGTGGATTGCCACTTTTGTTTCAGGCGGGGCGGTTTGTCAGCCTTAAGGGGTGAAACGACGCTAGCGTTCTAACACATTGGCCTAAAACTGTAATTCTTACCCAGAACTGCGCCTATTTCACCTGAGACAGCACCACATTCAACGGCGTTACACCGCCATAGCCGATCTGGGCATCTGCAACCAAACGCTGTGACGGCCCGTTGGTATTGCCCGCACTTTCGTTGGCGTTGCTGGTTGCGATAATCCCCTGCAAGATCGCTTGCGGATCCGCGCTGCTGATCGTGTTTGCATTAGCTGGGGGTGGTGGTGACGGGCTGGTTTGAGGTGTTGCACCAACCTGCGCAAACCTGTCCGCAGTGTTTTGCACTGACATGTTTGGGCCGGGGCGGGTGGCTGCGGCGGTCTGCGCCAGATGGGCGCCGTTTTGAGGAATTGAAAGCATTCTGCTTGTCCTTTGGTCGTTTCACAGGCCCAACTTGACCCAAAAACCTTACCAAATCGCCAACACAATCAAACCTTACTCCTGACGTTTACGCATGCGGCGATAAAGCCGCCTGTTCAGGGCGACAAACTGGTCAATCCCCGCGCCAAGTCCGCCAAATTGCCGCCCCTTAAGGTAAAAGAACCCTGCAAGTGCGCCAAGTGCTGCCCCAAAGGTGTCGATGATCAGATCATACATCGTATCGACCAGCCCCGATTTCTGCATATTGAACCCGAATATCTGATCCATACTGAACTCGAATATCTCCCAGGTCGCGCCAATCGCGATAGCGACGCAGAACGACAAAAATGCAATCGCGAACGGGGGTGCCGCGTAGCGATCACCGGCAAACAGCATAAAGATGAACAAAAAGCCAAGCAGGCCGAATCCCATCGCACTGCCGAAATGCAGCGCAATATCCCACCAGAAATAGCGTTCATAAAAATCAAACACTTCGCCCAGAAACAATGTAGCGAACAAAAAGAACACGATCGCGACAAGAAAGCTGGCGGGGAGTTCAACGCCGATCCACCGCGCAAAGAGGCGCGGCGTCAGGGTCAACCCTAGGGTCGCAAGTGCTACAAACACAAGCGACGGGCGCCATTCAAGCACACCAACCACGGCGGCAAGGATCAACACGCCTTGGATAATGCGCACAAGGCGGGGGTTGCGATTGGTCTGCATCTGCCCCTCACATTCTTTGCGGATCACGCCTATGTAACACTTATGCAGACCAGACTTCAAACGCCGCTACGGCTTGCCAGCTATAATATCCGTGCGGGATTGGGCACTGATTTGCGCCGTGATCCGCGCAGGTCTTTGGCGGTGATTGCCGCCCTTGGGGCCGATATCATCGCGCTGCAAGAGGCCGATTTTCGCATGGGTCAACGCCCAAGCGCGCTGCCCCGCAAGCTGATCAGCGATATGACAGGGCTAGTCCCGCTGCCCGTAGCTACAAACGCAGTCAGCCTTGGCTGGCACGGAATTGCCCTGCTTGCGCGTCCCGAAGTTATAACCCATGACGTGCATCGTTTCGATCTGCCCGGACACGAGCCGCGCGGAGCGGTGGTCGTTGATCTTGAAACACGTCTGGGGCCTATGCGCGTTGTTGGGGTTCATCTGGGCCTGCTGCGCAGTGCGCGCCGTCGCCAGTTGGATCATATCCGTGCGGAACTTGCCCGATTGGCCCCGCTGCCCACGGTGATCATGGGGGATTTCAACGAATGGTCGACCCAGCGCGGCTTGGGGCGGATTGCGCGTGACTATGCGGTGGCGACCCCGCAACGCACGTTCCCGTCACGACTGCCGGTTGCCTCGCTAGATCGGTTTGCCCATTGCGCAAGCCTTGATCTGCGCGTGATTACCCCACCCGCCAAAACCAAAGGCGCGCAACCGTCCGATCATTTGCCGGTGTTGGCCGAAGCACAGCCGATTTAGCCCACGGATTAGCCTATGGGCCGGATCAACACGCCAAGGTCCGCCACATTCGTGCCCGTCGCCCCCGTGATCAGCAAATCACCCGCCTGCGCAAGGGCGGCGTAGCTGTCGTTATTGGCCAGC